>JAUYCD010000172.1 GCA_030692375.1 Candidatus Latescibacter sp.
AGTTGAATAAAAGTTTTTTACTTTTGTCGCCCTCGTCTTATTAAGGGGGGAAAAAGAAAATTGTTCCTATTTCTATATAGACATTTATTAGGATTTGACAGACCCTCTCCCTAAATTCCCCCCTTAATAAGGGGGGATGCCGAAGGCAGGGGGGATATTTAAAGACACAGGAGCACTCAATTTCACATATTTACTGTATGTTGCTGACTTAACGACATAACCGAATTAATCTAAATCAAGTTAATCCTGTCGAGCGAATCACGGTTCAGACCGGTATTCCATCAACTTCTTCACCGCCGCAACAATCTCTCCGGCATCCGGGACGCAGGCGTTCTCGAGTGCGGCATTGTAAGGTATAGGAGTGATTTTGCCGGATACCCTCATGATAGGCGCTTTAAGATACATAAATGCTTCCTCGGCCGCGAAAGCCGCGATGTCGGAAGCCACCGATCCCCTTTTCACCGCTTCGTTCACCACCACCAGCCTTCCGGTCTTTTTCACCGAATCCAGTATGGCTTTACGGTCCAGAGGCACCAGGGTTCGGAGATCCAGGACATCGCAGGAAATGCCTTCATGTGCGAGAATTTCCGCCGCTTCCAGAGATTTCAACGCCATAAGTGAGTAACTTACCAGGGTGCAGTCCGTTCCCTCACGGCGCAGAGCAGCCTCTCCGAAAGGTATGGTATAGTCCTCTTCCGGAACCTCGCCTTCCGTTTCGTAAAGGAGCTTGTGCTCAATGAACACCACCGGAGAATCGTCCCTGATGGCGGTTTTCAAAAGCCCTTTGGCATCGCGGGGAGTCGAAGGCATGACCACTTTCAATCCGGGGATATGATAGAAGAAGGCTTCGAGCGACTGGCTGTGCTGGATGGAGAGGCCGTGATCCGCGCCCCCCTGGGTTCGGAATACCAGGGGAACTTTGCCGCCGGTGATGAACGGGTACTTGGCCGCCTGGTTGACCATCATATCCAAAGCCAGGGTGGTGAAATCGATGGACATGATCTCCACAATCGGTCGTTTCCCCTGAATGGCCGCTCCGACAGCCATGCCGGTCACCGAAGCTTCAGCTATGGGGGTGTCGATAACCCGCCCGGGGCCGAATTCTTCCAGAAGGGTGCGGGTGACTCCATACGACCCGCCGCGCACCGCTATTCCCTGCCCCAGGATGAATACCCGGTCATCCCGGCGCATCTCTTCACGGATGGCTTCATTCAGCGCTTCACGGTACAACAGCTTTCTCGGCACACTTACTCCTAATTTCTATATATTGAAACCTTCGATTTATAAATGATAACAGCTTTAGGTGCACTTCTTTTTTGACAGGATTTACAAGATTTAACAAGATTTTATTTCTTGTTTTCTTCTAATCCTGTGAATCATGTTAATCCTGTCTAAATTTTCTTTCCCCTTTTTGCTTTTCTTCCTTAGCGAACTTTGCGCTCTTTGCGAGAGTAAATCTTTTATTCTGTCTTCTGACTTCTGTCTCCTGTCCTTATTCATATATCTGTATTTCTCTCAGAAACTCATCAACCGGCGGCTCCGGCGAATTCTCGGCAAAGGCGACTGCGCTTTCGATCTCCTTTTCGATCTCCCGGTCGATTGCTTGTGCTGTCCCGTCGTCAAAACCGGCATCCCGGAGAAAACGGGAAACAATAAGCAGTGGATCCCTGGATTTCCAGAACTTCAGCTCTTCAGGGGGCATATAGGTTCCCTTGTCTCGGACATGGTGGCCGTAATGACGGTATGTTTTGGCCTCGATGAGGGAGGGACCTTCCCCGGCGCGCGCTTTCACCACCCCCTCCTGAACCGTCCGGTATACCTCGACTGGATCATTCCCGAATATACTCTTCCGTGCGACTCCGTAGCCGCAGCCCCGCTCTGACAGGTCTGCACAAACAGCGGTCTCCTGAACGGGAGTGGTTGCGGCATAGCAGTTATTCTCGAGCATGAATATGACCGGAAGCCGGTAAATTGCCGCCAGGTTGAGCGATTCGCCGAAGACCCCGTTGTTGGAAGCGCCGTCGCCGAAAAAACATACCACCACACGGTCGGACTTTTCCTGCCGTATCCCCATTCCCACACCCACCGCAAGGGGAATGCCTCCGCCCACTATGCCGTTTGCTCCGATATTCCCGGTGACCCTGTCCGAGATATGCATGGAGCCGCCCCTTCCCCTGGAATAACCGGCGGCTTTTCCGAAAAGCTCCGCCATCATGCGTTTCACATCGGCCCCTTTCGCAATACAGTGGCCGTGGCCGCGATGGGTGGAGACGATATAATCATCGGACCGCAGGGCGGAGCACGCCCCTACCGCCACCGCTTCCTCCCCGATGTAGGAGTGAAAGTACCCGCGTATGAAACCACGACGGTACATTTCCATGCCGGTCTCCTCAAAACGCCGTATCAGACGGATTTTCCGGTACATGGCAATCAAAAGCTCTTTATCAGGCAACAACAGTTCCTTTCATGACTCAATTTTTCTCGAATACCTTTCCGGGTTTTTGCCGAACGAAACCGTCCATTTCAAGGAGGGTAAGCTCGTTCAGAATGTTCTGCACCGGTTCACCGAGCCTGCTGCATAGGGCTTCGACCTGCAGTGGGCCGCTTGCGAGTGATTCAATAATCTTCCCCCCAAGGCCGGGAGGAAGGGGACGTTTCACTGCCTGAGCCACTTTTTTTTCACTGCGCATGTCGGGGGGCAGGGAATGCCCCAGGACACTGATAATATGTTCTATCCTGGAAATAGGATGGGCGCCCCCGGCCAGGAGATTATTGGTTCCCTCGCTGGTCGGGGAATCGGCGTTGCCCGGCACAGTGAACAGCGGACGTTTTGCCCGGAGAGTCAGATCGGCGGTAATAAGCGCCCCGCTTTTCCTGGGGGCTTCCACTACAATCGTGCCCAGTGACAGCCCCACAATCACCGCGTTGCGAGCGGGAAAATTTCCCGGACTGCACTGTGTGCCCATGAGAAAGTGGCTTAAAAGGCAGCCGGAACGGACAATCTCCTCCGATAGTCTCTTGTTTTCCGGCGGGTAGATAATGTCCGCACCGCAGCCGAAAACCGCAGCCGTTTTCCCGTTTTCTTCCAGCGCTGCACGGTGAGCGGCGGAATCGATGCCCGCGGCCATCCCGCTCACCACACAGTACCCGGCATGAGCCGCACCGGAGGCGAGTTTCCCCGTCATCGACACTCCCCAGGAGGATGGTTTTCTCGTCCCGACAAACGCCAGAGCCGGAAGTTGAAGCGCTTTCGTATCTCCGCGAACGAACAGAACAGGCGGCGCCGAAGGAAAAATATTGAGCTGCGGCGGATAATCCGGGTCCTGACGGGTCAGCATGACTGCGCCGACCTTATCCATGATTTTTTTCTGCTCGCCGACCAGTTTCTTACAGTCAAGGGTACGGAGATTCCGGAGCAGCACCGGCCCGATACCCTCAACTGCAAGAAGGTCCCGGTCCGAAGCTAAAAACACGGCTCCGGCAGATCCGAAAATACCCGTCAGTTTGGCGAAGGTCTTAGCTCCGATACCCGGAACGCCAAACAGGGAGAGAATGTCTTCCTGTTCCTCAGTCATAGCAATGATAGAATCCAGAAGTCAGAAGTCAGAATCCAGAATAAAAGAATTCGATTATGTCGTTAAGTAAGCAACATACAGTAAATAAGAGAAATTGAGTGTTCCTGTGTCTTTAAAATCCCCCCTGCCTTCGGCATCCCCCCTTATTAAGGGGGGAATTTAGGGAGAGGGTTCTGTCAAAAACTAATAAATGTTTGCATAGTAATAGGAACAATTTTCTTTTTCCCCCTTAATAAGGGGGGTAGGGGGGATTAATCTTTCGGATGATCACCTTAGCTTACTTAACGACATAACCGAATAAAGAAAAAGAATATCTCTCGCAAAGTTCGCTAGGCTATCTTTTCATCTTTTCTAAAACGCTTCCCAGGCGGTAGACCAGTCCGGCAACTCCCTGGCCTTTCACCGCAGAAATGGCTGCTGCATCCACACCATCGCCAAAATCCGGTATCTTCACCGTCTCGTCGGAAGGGAGAAGATCGATTTTGGTCAGGGAGACAAACTTCGGCTTTTCAACGAATTTTTCGCTGTAAAGATTCAATTCCAGCAGAAGTTTCCGATATTCATCCACCGGGTCTTCATGGGTACAGTCTATCAGGAACAACAGGATTTTCGTCCGCTCGATGTGGCGGAGAAACCGAAGTCCCAATCCCTTACCTTCATGGGCGCCCTCTATGATTCCCGGAATGTCTGCCATGACAAAGCTCTTTCCCTCGCCGTAGGTGACAATCCCCAGTATGGGCAAAAGGGTGGTAAACGGGTAATCCGCAATCTTGGGATGGGCCGAAGAAACCCTGGAAATAAGGGTCGACTTCCCGGCATTGGGAAGCCCCACCAAACCTACATCCGCCAGGAGTTTCAGCTCAAGGAGAATGGTCCGTTCCTCGCCGGGAAACCCCTTGTCTGCACGGCGCGGCGCCTGGTTGGTGGCGGTTGCGAACCGGGCGTTGCCCCGACCGCCGCGTCCCCCTTTTGCAGCCACGATCCGATCCCCCGGCTCAGATAAATCGGCGATGATTTCTCCGGTTGCCTCGTTGCGAGCTATGGTACCCAGGGGAACCGGGATGATTATGCTCTCACCGTTCTGGCCATGTTTTTTCGCTCCCTCTCCATGATTCCCCGATTCGACATGGAAACGCTGGCTGAACTTGTATCGTATAAGGGTATTCTCATTCATATCCACCGCCAGGATCACATCGCCGCCGTCCCCGCCGTCCCCGCCGTCCGGGCCGCCGTGAGGAACAAATTTCTCACGTCGAAAAGAAACCACCCCGTTGCCGCCTGAACCTGCTTTTACAAATATCCGCGCTTCGTCTATAAACATGAGAACTCCCGAAAAATTATTTTTATCGCAGAGACATATTGTGGATATCAAAGAAGGTGAATCTCACTAAAAATTACGATAAATTACTTCGAAGCATGTCTGAACCATGATTCACTTGATTCCATGATTGGCCTGATCTTTAGATTGATTCATCATGGTAATCCGTTAATCCCACAAATCATGGTTCAGACATTTTGGATCCTTCATCCTTATCTTTTCTTCTGACTCCTGTCTCCTGTCTCCTGTTTTCTAATATCCCTGTTTCCGGAAAAACTGCTCCATCGCTTTGTTATAGGCGGCGCTGCCCACCGTATATCCGCCTATCGCAAACCAGGGCACCCAGCCGCGGCGGACCATCTCATCCACGAACTGCCCGGTGAAAATCCACATGAGCATATTGTTCACGATCCCGCCGACAGTGCCTACTTTCTCCGGGAATCCCGGAATCTGCAGGAATCCTCCGCCCTCCGGGCTGAGGTTGTCGATGAACACATCGCTGTAGAACCGAATCTTGAGGGAGTTGGCCGGAGCGATGGCGACCACGAACATTCCCATCTCTCTGGCCTTCTTCGCCTCGTCGATGATTTTCTGGGAATCAGGCTCTATGGTGGCCAGGAGATGTACATCCCCTTTCTTCATGTTTTTCCGGAATGCGTTGGTCATCCTGGGACCCATGGCGATGCCGTTGGATTCACTCTGTACTCCGCCATGGTCGCTGGTGACATGGTAGTATCCCCCGTTGCCGATAAGCTTGGCAACTGTAGCGGCAGTATCGAACATATAATCCTTCTGGAGACGATAGCCTTCATGCAGGCGGCTGAGCACTGTGTCCAGGAATTCGGCGGACTTATCCACCGGCCTGGCATTTTTGTTCTTGAACTTGTTGGCCGTCTCACCCTGGAACATCCAGAAAAGCGAGCAGAGCACACTTGCCGCGCTGGGGCAGAGTTTCATCTCCGGGATTTCCGGGCAGTCTATGATGCCCTGGGTATAAGGAATGTAGCTCTGGAGGATGACGCTGGAAACATCCCCGAGGAGCCAGTCGTTGGGATTGGGATTTACAAAGCCGCGCGGCGCCCATTCGTTGTCTACATAACACACCGGCACTCCGACCACATACACTCCGCTGTCGCGGGCCTTGCGGACGTTCTCGTTGACATAATTGGTCATGAGGACATCGCCCGGTTTCATTTTGTCATAATCGCCGCCGTTCCAGACGGTGCTGCTTTTCAGAATACGGGGATTTCCCTTGTTTTCTTCTTTGAACTCGATGTACCCCATGTGGCCGGCCTGGGCATGCATAAAGACATTTCCGCCCTTCTTGAGCGTTTCGGCCATCCGGGAGGAAATATCCCCGATGAGCTTCATTTCGTTCTGCCGGATGCTCTCCAGCATTTCGGCGATGCGCCCGTAATACTGCTCGCCGAACGCCATGGTATGTCCCCAGTTATACCTGGCACCGGCGCGGTCTGCGGCATCGACAGAGCGTACGCCGCTTCCCATGGCCGCCGCTCCGGCGGCGAGAACGGCGCCGCCTTTGAGTATGTTTCTTCTTGAGAATTTTGGCATTCTATCTCCTCAGGTATGAGCATTTTTCTGAAAGATTGTCTGAACCATGATTCGCATGATTTAACGATTGGCATGATTGTTATACATGACGACATATTTTATTGCATTTCTTTTCAAAAATAGATGCCGAAACGGTTGCTAAAAGATGCGCTGCGCTTGCATCGTTCCCGCGAAGCGGCAACAAGTTCGGCATGACACATGTCATCCTGAACTCGTTTCAGGATCTAAACACTCAAAACATGCGCAATTATTTATGTCGTCATGTATAGATTGATTCATCATGGTAATCCTTTAATCCCAAAAATCATGGTTCAGACAAGCATCTTTTATTCTGTCTCCTGTCTCCTGTTTTTAAAATCCCTGCTTCTGGAAGAACTGCTTTATCGCGTCATCGTATTCCCTGCCGCCGGCTTGATAGAATCCCATCCAGAACCAGGGCACCCACCCGCGGCGCACCATCTCGTCGATGAACTGCCCGGTGAAAATCCACATGAGCATGTTGTTCATGACTCCGTTCACCACGCCCACTTTTTCCGGGAATCCGGGGATTTCCAGAAGCCCGCCGCCTTCCGGCCCAAGGTTGTCGATGAACACGTCGCTGTACCGACGAATCTGGAGGGAGCTTCCCGGAGCGATGGAAACCACGAACATTCCCATATCCTTGGCTTTCTTCGCCTCATCGACTATCCTCTTGGAGTCAGACTCGATGGTGGCCAGGAGATGCACATCACCCTTTTTCGCCTTGCCACGGAAGGCGTTGGTCATCATGGGACCCATGGCTACACCGTTGGCTTCGCTCTGTACTCCGCCATGGTCGCTGGTAACATGGTAGTATCCCCCGTTGCCGATCAGCTTTGCCACTGTTGGCGCGTTATCGAACATGTACTCCTTTTGGAGACGGTATGCTTCATGCAGGCGTCCGAGGACCGTGTTCATGTATTCCGCCGATTTGTCTATCGGTTTCGGGTTCTTTGCTTTGAGCTTGTTGGCCACCTCGCACTGGAACATCCAGAAGATCGAACACACCGAATTGGCCGAGCTGGGACAGATTTTCATCTCGGGAACCTCGGGTATATCAATGATACCCTGGGTATAGGGGATATAACTCTGGAGGATGACGCTGGATGTGTCTCCGAGAAGCCAGTTGTTTGCATTCGGAGTAACAAACCCGCGCGGAGTCCATTCGTTGTCCACATAATTCACGGGGACTCCGACAACATATACTCCGCTGTCACGGGCTTTGCGTACTCTTTCATTGACACTGTTTGTCACCAGCACATCGCCGGATTTCATCTGGTCAAAATTGATGCTCTTGGGATTGCTCTTGAAAATCTTCGGATTCCCCCTGTTTTCTTCCAGGCACTCGATGTTTCCCATGTGCCCCACGTAAGCGTCGTACCAGACATTACCGCCTTTTTTGATGGCATCTGCCATACGGCTGGAAAGCTCTCCTATCAGATTCATCTCGTTGCGCTGGATGTTCTCAAGGATTTCGGAGATACGGACATAGTACTGCTCCCCGAAGTCCATGGTATGCCCCCAGTTGTACTTCGATCCGGCGCGGTCGGCGGCATCGACATACCTTACTCCCGTACCCAAAGCGGCGGTTCCAGCGGCAATCATTGCGCCGCTCTTCAAAACGTTTCTCCTGGAAATTCGAACCATGATGTTCCTCCTTTGATATTTGTGTGTGGTGTTACAGATAATGTAACTCTATACTCTAAAAGATGCCGAAACAAGTTCGGCATGACATCGCCTTTTCTAAAACAATGTACCTTCCACACTCTGGCGGGTTAATTTGGCATAGTTGAGCATCTCCTGAATTGAAGCACCCTTATTATACAAACTATCGAACGTATTTTGTCCCACTAAAGTATATATCCATATCCGTTTGTCACGGGCTTCTGGATTGCACTCATTAATTTTCTTTATCCAATCCAGCGCCCCCTTTTCTTTCTGGCGAACATTTTCATCCCGTACATCTTTCTGCGCTTTTGTTTCAACCAGAAATATAGTGTCATTTGTTTTTACCATGAAATCGGGAAAGTAGAAAGAAAGAATGCCGTCATTCCTAATATAATTCAGGTGAGCAAAATCATGCGAATATTCACTGATCTTCACAAATGACTTCACGCTGCTGTCGCGGTCACAGGCAATAATAAAAGTCCGTTCATATTCACCCTTGTTTGAGGGGTACGGCAATTTAGCATAAATTGACTTGCTGACTTCAACAGAAAACTGTTCTCGCATCTTCAGTTGGTCAACTTCGGAGAAATACCTTTTCACCACTTTAGCATCATGAACATCAATGTTGTTCTGCATTTCATAAATCGTTTTGCTGATTTCTTTTACAATGTGTTCCGTGATGCCGGTTTTCGATAATAGCAATACTCTCCAATTATTATCCTCGAGAGGATTAAATTCCTGGCCAAATAATTTGGTCCTGATGAATAAGTCAATTACTTTCAGTAAAGTAACCTGGTGTATCTGCATGACAGGGAAATATTTATAACTCCTTTGAGAGACTTTGACGATGGTAGTTGTAACGTTTTTTAATAACTTTGACAGGAATTCATTGTAACTCTGTGCGGTGAAGAGATCGGTGGTTACCTTATAATCACCGAAACGGGTCTGAACGGTTAATTCCTCTGAGAAAAAGGTTTCCCCCTCTTTGGGTGCGATATTTTTCAATTGCTCCAGACTATACCAATGAAATTCAGCAAGATTGTCTATACCCGGCATTGCTTCTTGCAATATTTCCTCTTTATCTTGCACGATAATCGGCCAGAACAAATCATATTCAGTAAAGTTATCTTTCAATCCGACAGAAATAATGTCACCGAGAACACTTGTCCGGTCGTTGGGCAGTTCGGTTGCTTCTCCGGCTAATCCCTCCTGCAACAAATTATTGTAAAATTTACTGAAAGCCGGATGCTCGATGATGCTGAGAATATCCAGGTAATTGGAAGGTTCCTCCTTGCGCTTTAAAAGATTTATCCTGGTTTCCTCTTTCAATCCCTGATATTCCGGCTCTCTCCACATCTGCCGCAGCCCCCTGCCGAGTGTTTGTTCAAGGAGTATGGGAGCTTCCGAAGACCGAAGGGGAACTATGACGCAGATATTGTTTACATCGAAACCTTCGCGGAGCATGAGAACCGACACAATGACTTTGGGCTCGGCGTGTTTGTCGATATTGAACAACCGGCGCTTGACATCCACCCATTCTTTGGCCGGTATGGAACCCTTTTTGTCCGAATCAATCCGCATAACATCTTCTTCGCTCAAATTCTCTGAATCGACAAGAAAATCCACCACAAAAGGAGTAACATGGGTATCTTCGCAAATGACAAACATTTTTGGGTGCTTGTCTGATACACCGTTTTTATCTTTCGTGAATCCGGTGAACTGTTCCTCTAAAATTTTCAGTTTGGTCAAACCAGCCCGGAGCATGAGCTTCTGGCCATCCGATAAACCGATAACCTTATTATTTTCCCGGAGCGCCCGGAAATCCAACTCCATTGCCGCGATTTCTTTTCGCTTGTCCAGAACGATGGTTTTCACCAATCCCAGGTGAATGGCGGTCTTCAGATCAAAGTCAACTACAATGTGCGGGAAATAGTGCTTTGTCCGGTTTGGGCCGCTCCCGGTTACATCATAGGGGGTGGCAGAAAAGTCTATCTGAATGAAGCGACCGCCTTTGTTTTCGGAAATTCTGTCAAGTGATTTCTGCCATTCCACTTCAGAGACAATGCCCGCTTTCTTGGTCTCATGGATATGATGCGCCTCGTCATTGAACACAACCATGCTTTCAAGGTTTGCCAGATATTCCAGTTCTTCTCCGCTGAGATACTGATTGTCGAGGGCATTCAGATCGTGACCCGCGCTGGTGCCGGGTACGACTGGAAATATTTCCTTCACCGCCGCAGAAGGGTCTTCCAGCGGTGAATCATTGTTTTCAATCTCTTCTTCCACTCCGGCGAGAAGGTGCCAGTTGGTAACCGCGACGAGGCCGCCGCCGGTAATCTTGCGCCCTATTTCTTCCTTTTTCACCACATTGGACTGGATAAATCCGTAAACCTCGTCGCGATAAGCCGGGGGTAGGAAAAGCTTCTCGAACCTGCTAAAATCCGAGGTGAAAAAATCTCTCGATCCGTCCTCGCGTTCCTTTCCCAGATAGGCGTCGAGGAGCCGTTCATATACAATCAATCCCGGCGCAACCAACAGAAAGTTCTTCGAATATCTTCCGCTTGGTGTGTTTTCATCTTTTGTATTGAGATATTGCCAGATCAGGAGGGCATGGAGCACCCATGTTTTCCCTGTTCCGGTCGCCATTTTCATGCAGTACTTTGGGTGGCTGAACTTGTCCTTTTTCAAATAGCTCAGATCCATTTCCGCAAGGATTTCGCTATCCACCGCAGCATACAGGTCAAACACCGATTCAGATTTCACTATCTCATGCGCATAAATGGTGTTCAGAATCGCCTGTTTCTGTCCGGGATGGAAATTCACCGACCGCTGCTGACAGAAGGCATCGGTGAACCAGAACCGCAGGAGGTCGCGGGTAACCGGCGTTGCCTTTTCCAGAAACTCCCCGCTCTCCAAGGCGACATTAACCATTTGGGACAGCCTGTTGGCGAATTTGAGCGGCACATCACGCGTCCCTGTATTCAGCGCAATAGACATTATCCCACCTCCTGAATAACCACACTCTCAAAGCCGAATACATCTACCGCCTTCACACAGATTTTCCGCTTTCCCCGCACCTTTGGGGCCATCAGCTTCGTTTCAGTCACCACATGGTAACGGTCTGAATCGTTGGCGGTATTCTCACGGTAATCCTGCCATTTGCTCCGGAATGTCTCGCCGTCATAGTCCGGGTCAAGCGACCAGTATTCGATCAGCGCCAGCGGGTCCTTCTCCATAATTTCCTGAAGCTTAATTTTGTTCTCCTCATCGAGCGGCAGGGCGTCCGGCGAGAGGAGCACATAGTTGTCCAGTTCCACAGTCAGTTCGTCTATGTCCGAGGAATAGCTGCGTGATTTCGGAGGCTTTATGGAGAGATATTGCAGAGAGGAGAAACGCACCGCACCGGTCTTGAGCAGCTTTTCATACCCGGCTTTCGTTTTCAGCTTGTCGAGAAGATCGGGAGGAATTACAAGCACTTCCAACTTATCGTCATTGAGAGCCTGTATCTGGGCGGCGATATCGAACACAAAATTCCATCCCAGCACAATGACCTTGCCCCATCCTCCAAGAAAACCTTCCCGCAGTTCCTGCGCCCGTTTCAGCGTAGCGTATCCGGTAAGCTTCGAGGGGGAATCCACCATAACCAGCGTACTCGTTCCCTTGAGATGCCCCAGGTTACGGTTCGGGTTGTCCTCGTCCGGGAACGGAATAGCGCCGTAGAGGCTGAGCACCACCTGCGCCAGGTCGCCAATCCGTCGGAAAAGAC
Source organism: Candidatus Latescibacter sp. (assembly GCA_030692375.1). Classification (NCBI taxonomy): domain Bacteria; kingdom Pseudomonadati; phylum Candidatus Latescibacterota; class Candidatus Latescibacteria (ex Chuvochina et al. 2023); order Candidatus Latescibacterales; family Candidatus Latescibacteraceae; genus Candidatus Latescibacter; species Candidatus Latescibacter sp. Next base: position 11,918 of record JAUYCD010000172.1, read on the forward strand.
GGCTTGATGTGAACGCTTCCTTCTGGTAGTCCCCGATTGATTGATAGAAAAACGGCTTGGCATTCTGGTCGATGAGCCGTTTGCGGGTGATCATGATGGCAGGTTTGCCGATGTCGGACATGACCCAGCGGCGGCCTAACTTTTCGGCGACCGCACCCGTGGTGCCGGAACCGGAGAAGAAATCGGCGACTAGATTTCCTTCAGGACATGAAGCATCAATTATTCTTCTTAAAAGCCCTTCGGGTTTTTGAGTATCATAGCTTAATCTTTCGGAACTATTTGCTGATAGTGGAGATGTTTCATCATATTCCCAAATACTTTCTTCAGACCAAAGATCTCCTAAATAATTACCTTTTTTTTCATCTAAATATCTTTTGACTCTTGGTAATCCATTTTTTGTAAAGATTATCAACCCCCTTGCCAACCCCTCATCGATTTTGTCTTGTCCCCAAATCCAATGTTTGCCTGACGGAGGAGGAATAACTAATTCACCAAATTTTTTTTCTTGACCTTGCCCTTTTTGAGTAAAATCAAATGAACCATATCTTCTTCCAGTATTTTCTTCAATGTATGGATAATTCTTTTCATCCTCGGTACTTTGAGTATACTGTCCTTTGAAATAAACAATGTTTGCTTTTGAATAGAAGAGAATTGAGTCTTTTACATTACTAAAAAAATTACTCTGTGATTTTGCCGCAGATAATTTCCTCCAAGTTATTTCATCCCGAAAATTCCCTTTCCCGAAAATCTCATCCATCATCACCTTCACATAATGCCCCACGTGCCAATCAATATGCACGTAGATACTCCCCTTGTCGCTCAATAATTCCCGCATGAGCGCCAGTCGCGGATACATCATCTGAAGATAGCTGACCGTCCCGTCTTTCCAGGTATCCGAATACGCCGCCTGTTCGATGACGGTGGGTTTCTGCTCGATTGTAGTTCCGGGGAGGGTGACTTTGGTGCGGTAATCTGCTTTGCTGTCGAAGGGAGGGTCTATGTAGATAAGGTCTATCTTGCCGCGCATGGATGGGAGGCCGGTGGCGGGGTCGCCCGCGAGGAGGGCCTGCATGACGAGTAGATTATCGCCGTAGACGAGGCGGTTCACCCATTCGCTTCCCAGATCGATGGAAAATGATTGCTGGTCGGAATGGTGAGGGATTCCGGCCAGTTCCAACTGAGGATCGCCGAGGTTTTCGCGGGCGGTGGGTTTGAAAACCGGGACCTGTCCGCGGAAGAGGCCGGATTTATCCTTGCTGGGGAGCACCAGTTCGTTGGTCTGAAGGGTCAATTTATTTGGGGAAGAAAGGCGTTCGAGTATGCGTTCGACCTCTTTTTTCCCTTCGGCGACTATTTTTGGAAGCTCATCGATCAGGCTCATGATGAATCCCTTTTCTTTCTACGCTACGGTCATGCTGAACCCGTTTCAGCATCTATTATTATGCACCGTGTCATGCCGAACTTGTTTCGGCATCTACTTCCACTTTTAGACCCCGAAACAAGTTCGGCATGACATTGCTGCTATCAAAACACCTCGTCGCTCAAATCCAGCATATTGGGATTCGCGCTCTTTATCAAATTTATTTTCCAATCCCGATGCCAGTTTTTCAATTGTTTCTCACGGTCGATGGCATCGGTAATTTTATCAAAAGCTTCATAATACACAAGATATTTACATTTGTATTTCCTGTAGAGGGTGGACTGAGTAAAATTTGTCAGAATGTACACGTATCCTTTTGGCATAAACATTCCCTTTTCTTGCTACGCCAATGTCATGCCGAACTTGTTTCGGCATCTTTCTTTCACTTTTTCACCGTCACCCGGAAATCGCTCAGCGCCGCCATAGCCGGAAGATCCACCGTTCTCCCGCCGATATCCAGGGGATACTTGTACTGCGCCCCGGATGCAGCGATACGGAATTCGGTTTTGCCCGCTCCCGGAAGAGAAAGACCGGCAACCGTGCAGAGAACCGGCTGCGGCCCCAGGGTGAATGTTCCCAATGTCTGTCCTTCTTTACCGCGCACTTCTATAGTGCGGCTTTCCGGCGTCTGGCCCATGAACGAGAGCGCAAATTCCACCGGCTTGTCCGAAAGATTGACCGCGGCGACCCTGCCGTTCCCATGCATGACACGGTGGACAAAACGGTCTTTTTCCACCGGAAAGTAAAAGGTCGCATTGCTGTCAAGGAGCGCCGAAATCCATCCGAACCGGGTGGGAATATCCCCCGAGGAAGCTTTATCAAATGGGCTGTGATAGTCGAAAGTGAGAGCCACCGGGCAGGGATCGGCGGTGATTTCATACAGGTCGGCGAACGTGTAATCGAAGGGGCTGGGATACAGCCCCACACGGGGGTCGCGGTCGCACTGGTAGAGTCGTTTCAACCCTTCGATATTCCCGGCGGCAAGGTTACGGGCCTCGAAGGAGGAGAACTGAACGGTAGTGGTGCCGATGTAGAAATGATAGGTCAGGTGGGTGATCCCCAGCCATCGGAGCGCGGCAAGATTGCAGTATTCGCCGGCCTCCAGGGGGACCTCCATCTGGTGGTAAAACGGCCGGATGCGCTCCGGAATATCGTTGAGCTGCACCACATCCATGTAGGGATTGAACAAAGCTTTCCCGTGCACGGTCTGGTAATAGATATAGCCCTGGTACAGGTAGCCGTTTATTCTCCGTTCGGGCGTCTCGATGATTTTCGCAGCGGCGGGCAGGGCTTTCACCCGCTCGTACACTTCCGGATTTACCGAAAGATCGACCGAAAGCGCAGGCGGAACCAGGGTGTATTCAAAGAGCATGACCAGAACGACAGCGGCCAGAAATGCGATCTCCTGCCGAGCCGTTTTCAAACGCTCCATGACGTAAACTGTGCCCAGACCAGCCAGCCCGGCGGCGCCGAACTGGACGAACACCTTGAAGAGGAGGATCCTCCGGGCGAACGGGGCGTAGGTGTGGATGAAACCGGAAGGAGTGGGCAGCCCCAGCAGGGTCGGTCCCATGGTCGCCCAGAACGCAACAGCCGATCCTGCAATGAAATACCAGCGCGCCGCGCCTTTTGACTTGAACAGACCCACAAGCGCCAGGATCAAAGCTGCATATCCGATATAGGCGACATCGCTGTCGGAATTTTTTTCGGGACGGTCGACCTTGTCCCAGTATGTTTCCTTGAAATTACCCTTGAGGAAGGCGCTCCTCGGATGCGGAACGAAATAATCCAGTGGCTTGAGCGATAGATTTGCAAGCTCTGCGGTGGTGCGCTGAAGATTAATCTGGCCGGTTGTGCTGCTTCCGCCAATCACTTTTGTATAATAAACTCCGAAGATGAGAATCACCAGGGCAAGTGTGACTCCTGTTTTCACCCAGGCCTGAAGCGCGGCAGGAGAGATAATATCACGGAAAAATCCTCCCAATCCCCGCTTTTCACCCCAGATGCGCCAGCCGGCGAGGACAGCCAGAAGCGTCACAGTGTGCACCGGCAGGTAGACAAGGAAATAGGGCATGGCGAAAAGTATGTTGAACGACAGAAACATACCGGCCAGGAGGGCGTTTCCCCATGTCTGTTCCTCCACGAACTTGAGAACGAAAAGGGTGAAGAAGGGAATCCACTGCACCTGGGTGGAGTCGAACGTGGTATAGGAGCGCACCAGCATGTTGGGGCAGAAAGCATAGACGATCCCGGCGACCATGCCTGCCGCCGCACTTTTCGTGATATGGCGGACGACAAGGAACATGCCCAGCCCCGACATGACCAGGTTGAACAGGATAGTGAGATTATAGCTGAACAGGTACCCGAAGATGATGGAAAAAGGCGCCATGACGAATCCGGTGAAGTTGGCGAAAGTCATATGCTGCCCGAACGGCGCGGCAAAGAGCGGGTTGAAGAACGGCGAGGACTTGAGCACCGCCAGCGATTCCTTCATCCACCAGAAATAGTAGTGCAGGGAAGCAAAGAGATCGGTGGAAACGTGGTCGTAAAAACCGTATACCGAGCTGTTCATCCGGAACAAGAGAGGAAAGGTCAGGATACATGCCAGGAAAACATAAAATCCCGCCGCTGCAAGCGCGGGTCTTTTCAGGTCGAGCGGTTTCTTTTCCGTTAGAGGAGGCCGGGATTTAGGAGATGTTTTTTTATGTTTTTCGGCCACAATTGTTCCCTTCATGATTGCAAAAAAGTACTGTCGCGCAGCGCTGCGTTCTATAATATATAGTGAGGCTCGTTTGAATGCTTTGGAAAAATTGATCTGAGAAACTCGCGAGAAAAAAAAGACATCCGATGTTCCGGACGCCTTTCGAATCTGAGGGATTTTCATCAAGCAACGCCCAAAAGAGCTTGACAATGGTAAACGGCAAATGTATATAGCAGATAACATAATTGCCGGTAATCGTTTGGAAAGGAATTCGCTATGAATATATATCCCAGAACAGCGGCATGGGCATGCCTCTTGCTCCTCGCTTTCTCATCAGTATCGTTGGCATTTCCTGCCTTAATTGACCTGGCGAAAACCTATGAAGGAATAGTGAGCATCGAGGGCGAGTATGCCAACGGCCAGGCGGGAATATGGGTCTGTTCGGGAGATATCAACGGGGACGGCATTGACGATGCGGTCATCGGGTCGCTGAGAGCCTCTCCGCATGGGAGAAACCAGGCAGGAGAGGTATATGTGATTTTCGGTTCGGAAAAGATATTTGATTCACGTCAGATCGATCTTGTGAATACCACCGTACCGGTGCTGAAAATTTGCGGGGAACTCACCAATGATAATCTGGGGTGCTCCGTTTCCGCGGGAGATGTGAACCATGACGGCTGCGACGATATCATCATCGGCGCCCCGAATTCGAGCAAGGCATACATTGTATTCGGCTCCAAAAATATAAGCTCTTTGAAAGAGATCGATCTCAGCACACCGCCCCTTAATGTGGTGCGGATTTACGGTATTGCTCCCGGCGAACAGTTCGGTTTCACAACCTTTGCCGCGGACATCAACGGAGATGGATTTAAGGATGCGATACTAGGGGCGCCCGCCGCTTCTCCCCTGCGCCGTAACGCATCGGGGGAAGTAGTCGTCCTTTTCGGCTCAAAGGACCTCTCCTCCGCCGGGGATATATATCTCCGCGAATCGCCCCAGAGCATCCTTCGAATCATCGGAGGGAAAGAAGGCGACTGGTTTGGGGTGAGAGCGGTCGGAGGGGACATTAACGGAGACGGTTTCGATGATGTGATTATCGGGTCGTGGTTTGCGGACGCGCGGGGGAACAATTCCGGGGCGATGTACGTGGTGTTCGGTTCTGCGGGAATGACGCCTTCCCGGGTGCTGGATATCGCTTCCATGAATACGGGTTTGCTTACCATTGCAGGTGAGAATGCCGAGGACCTTTTCGGTTTCTGCATCACGCCGGTGAATGTGGATAATGACGGATTCAGGGATATCCTCGTTTCGGGCCATGGCTATGATTATAGCAGCCGAAACGAACCGGGCGCATCCTATGTAATACGGGGCTCATCGGGACTGGCAGCTTTGAAGACCATCGACCTGCGTCAAAACAATGCCAATGTCATCCGTATCATCGGCGAGAACTCCGTGGATCACCTCGCCCGTGGGCTGAGCGCAGACCTTAGCGGAGACGGTATTCCTGAACTCGTCGTCACCGCTTCCGATGCAGACCCGCTGGGAAGGGATTTAGGCGGCAAGATCTTTATTCTCCCCGGTCCCCTGACCGGTCTGGGGAAGCAGATCGATCTCGCCGCGCCGCCTCCCGGTATTACAAGCATCATCGGGGGCCTTGCAGGCGATCATCTCGGTAATTTCATTGCAGCCGGCGATTTGAACCATGACGGTTATCCGGACCTGATCATCGGCGCCCATACAGCAAGCCCTCTTTCGAGAAATCTGGCAGGGAGGGTTTATCTGGTTTCGGGGAAAGGGGTCCAACAGTCATCGGAACCTTCTGCTTCCCCGTTCAAATTCACCGCTTTTACGGGGAATAAGGCATCTCTATACATCTCTGCGAATCATGCTCCCATGATCAGGGGCAAAAAGATAGAGGCCGGGGATGAAATCGGAGTCTTTACTCCCGGTGGTCTATGCGCGGGCGCCGGTACCTGGACAGGGCAGGACCTTCTCATCACTGTTTGGGGAGATGATCCCCAGATCGCCGGGATCAACGGTTTCCGCTCCGGAGAGCGGTATTACTTCCGCATCCGGGATATATCCATTCCTGAAGTCATTGTGGCACAGGCAGTTTTTATAATTGGCCCGGATGCTTACCAGGTTGACGGGGTTTCCATTCTGAGTTCTCTCGGGGACGGAGGAGTTACCAAAGCAGAGGCGGAGATGCCCGGGGAATTTTCCCTCTCCCAGAACTATCCCAATCCATTCAATCAGGTTACGGTCATCGATTTTACCATCGCCCAAAGGGACACGGTGACGCTGAAAGTATTTAATTCCCTCGGAAAAGAAGTAGCTACCCTGGTCAATGATGTAATGCCTCCGGGACAGTACAGCATACCCTGGAAAGCATCAGGACTGGCAAGCGGCATCTATTTCTACCGTCTGGATTCAGGGACTTTTACGGAGATGAAGAAGCTGACTTTGATTAAATAGGTTCTTAACCCTAATTATGCATTTAAAAGAGATTTAGAACTTATCCGTAAAGATTTTCACTCGTTTTAAGGCAGCCCCCTTCTGGCCTTTCAGGGCCACCTTCCCCCCTTCAGGGGGGCTAGAAAAGCATGCGGCGTCTCTACTTCCCTTGCCCCCATTTATGGGGGAAAGGGATCGAGGGATAGGGGGCATTGAGTAGATTCAACCTGCGAATTTCTTACGGACAAGCTCTTAGTCTCTGTGAGCGTTAAACTACAGCCCCCTAAATCCCCCAAAGGGGGACTTAAAAGACTGCAATACAAGGCTTAATCTGTTTTTAAAAAAGTTACACTTTCGCATTTCCATCTTTACCACGAAAAGTCCCCCTTCGGGGGATTTAGGGGGCTGCCTTCTAAAAATTAATAATAAGTATTTGTTTAAAAAAGAGTTAAGAAAATGTCGTAGCAAATTTGTGAATAATCCGGGTTAACGAATCTATTTTTCACCCGCCAGCATAATCCTCAAAACATCGCCAAATCCTTGCCAGGGAGAGCGGAGGTCTATCGGCATCATGGGATCTGCTTTCATGGTGAACTGTAAGTTCATGGTGAGAGCGGCGAGGAGGACCGCGCCGAGTTCCACCGGCCGGGACAGCGGGAGCGCACCGAGCATAAACGCCCTGCCAACCGCCGCAGAATACTTCCCGAGCAGTCCGGGGATATGATAGGAATAACGATCGAGCGATACGGTTTTGAGACCGGCCTTACACGCCAGGCTCGAAAGGGCGGCCGGCCGGAAATCGTAGAGGTGAGTGGTGTTCAGGTACAGACCGAGCTCTTCCGTGGTACATTCGCGTGCAAGCGGCGCCAGCGGAAGCTCCACGAATATGCGCCCGCGCGGCTTCAGGAGCTGTTTGCAGTGTTCCAGAACATGTATGGGAGCAGTCATATGTTCCAGCACATGGGACAGGGCGATGAGATCGAATTTCTCCTCAGCCGGGTCCAGTTCGATAATATTCTTCTGCTCAAGCTCGATATGATGAACTTCCCTCGCCTTACGGACGGAAAAATCGCTGTATTCCAATCCGCGAATTCTCCAACCCCGCCTGCGAAAAATTGCGAGAAGAGAGCCGTCCGAGCTGCCCACTTCGAGGACCTTTTTCTCTGAAGCGGGACCCTTCTCGTCCATGTTACGGCTCATGAAAAGATACTGGCTCCATGCCCGCATCAGTGAAAACCGGGAGCGGAGCATATAGATGATTCCGCTCTTTTCCGGCGCTGCATAGTACTCGCTGGCGTAATATTCCTCGAGCCGGGCCGTCGAGGGCTGAGCGCCCAGGAAATAAAGCCCGCAGGACTCGCAGAAGCACACCGTATACCGTTCGCCGAATACGGTATTTTCTCCGACCGCCCTCGCGGAAGAATCAGAACCGCACAGGAGGCAATTCCCTTTCCCTGTTATTTCAGTATTGTTCATCCTTTGAATATATCCTCGTTTATCCAGTCCGGTCTGGGGGCAGGCGCCTCCCAGTCATCGGGCAGCTCCGCCACACGGATCATCTGACCCTTGTGTTCAAGGTGTGATTTGAAACCGGCGAGGAATATCCGTGTTTTATGCAGGATATAATCGTAGCTCCACTGCATCTTCCGTGTCTCGAACATGCGCTGCATGGCGAATATCGTAGGCCCGAAGAAATGGTAGAGACGGTGGAGACGCTCGCCCTTCTCCCAGTTGCATACCAGGTCCCACCAGCCGCCGTTGTAGTAAAGACGCAGGCCGACATTGGCTTCCTGCCCCTGGAAGAAGTGCTGTGTCGCCACAAACGGTGCGGTCTGTTTCCCCGCCCCTTCGATGGAGATGCCGTTATACTGGAGAGTCAGCACTCCCCAGTTCATTTTGGTAATGTCTTTCCCCGGAGCGCTCCACCAGCCGTCTGCCTGGAGGCTCACCCGCTCGACATCCATGCCCAGCGCCCCCAGGAGAAAATAGAGGCCGTGAACGCCATGCGCCGGATATTCTCCGGCGTCATTGTCCGAATTGGCGCCCAGGATGGTTTTTCCGCTCTTGAGGAACTCCTCGACCTTCCATCGGGCAATATGGGTTTCCTTGATGTACTCCCGCTCGTCGGTGCAGAGAATGGGAGTATTGTGCGTGCGGGCGGTTTCCACCATATCACGGGCGTGTTTCATGGAGAGGGCGAACGGCCGGTTGATGAAACAGGGAACGCCCGCTTCCAGGTAAGGTTTGGTCAGAAGATGCCACCATTTGACCTCGTAGAGCGCCCCGAAAATCATGCCGTCCACCTTGTCTACCATGTCGTAGTAGTTCTTTACCGCTTCGCACTTGTACTTGGAGGCGAAATCTTTCGCCACCTCCGGCCGTGAGTCCCAGCAGTGGGTGATGAGCATACGGGTGGTTCTGTTAGGGTAAATATCCGGGAACAGGGGGTTTATGGTCGGCCCCCAGATGGTGGGTATGTGACTGTACTCGCCGACTCCCACTACCCCGATTTTCAGGAGTTCTACCGTGGGGGTTGAATTTGGCATAAGGTAACCTTTCAAATACTATACATGACGACATAAATAATTGCGCATGTTGTGCGTGTTTAGATCCTGAAACGAGTTCAGGATGACACGTGTCATGCCGAACTTGTTTCGGCATCTAATTTGAAAAGAAACACAATAAAATATGTCGTCATATAAAGATTATCTCTCGCAAAGACCACATAATATTCAAAGAGAAAAGATAGAGGAGAGCAAATTATTTCGACCGTCTGACAAGATATTCTCTCATCTTGTTACCCGAAATGACTGGGTCAGTCGTATCCTGAAGTCTGTAGAGGGCTGCCTGGAGATCAGAGTATTCTTTAAGATATGATTCCAATACTCTCTTAATGATAAATGAGCGGGGCTTATCCATTTCGTCTGCAATTCTGTCAAGTTTCCTGATCAACTCTTTCGAAAGCCTTACTGATATAGGTATATACATAAATAACCTCTTATAATTAATTGTAATACAACATATACAATATACAATCGATGACAAACAATCAAATCATTTTTCACTATTTAAAAATGCTTTCATCGATCCAGTCCGCATAGGGGCTCGGCGCTTCCCAGTCGTCGGGGAGGTCATCCACACGGATCATCGAACCGTTATGTTCCAGGTGGGATTTGAACGCAGTAAGGAAGATTTTTGTCTTCTGGAGAATATAGTCGTGGCTCCATTGCATTTGCTTTGTCTCGAACATGCGCTGCATGGCGATCACTGTCGGGAAGAAGAGGTAGTAGTAACGAGCGAAGGCATTGTCTCCCTCGGTATGCTCATGGGCGATGTCCCACCAGCCCAGGTCGTGATAGAGCCGGAAGGTGACATCCGCACGGGGCCATTGCTGTATCTGTGAAACGAGAAAAGGCTGTTTCGATTCGCCCTTGCCTTCTATTTTCACACCCCTGTACTGAAGAGTGAGCTGGCCATAGTGCTGTACAGTCGCGGTCGGGGTCTTCTCCTTCCACCAGCCGTCGGCCTGGAATCCCGCGGTCTCCACATCCATGCCAAGAACCGCCAGAAGGAAATAGAGACCGTGGACGCCGTGCTGGGACCACTCTCCCGCGGCATTCGTTGAGTGCGCGCCGATGATAGTCCGTTTCTGGGACAGGAGTTCGCCCATTTTTGCCCGGGCAACGATGGCCTGCTGGGTATACTCCCGCTCGTCGGTGCAAAGGATGGGGGCGTTATATTTTTTTGAAAGCTCCACCATGTACTTCGCGTCCTTCATGCTGTAAGCGAAGGGACGGTTGATATAACAGGGGATGCCCGCCTCCAGATACGGTTTGGTTAGCTTCGGCCACCATTTGCATTCGTTGAATCCCCCGAAAATCATGCCATCCACCTTGCCCACCATGTCATAGTAATTCTCCGCCGCCTCGCACTTATACTTCTGTGCGAAAGCCTGGGCCAGCTCTGGGCGGGGATCCCAGCAGTGGGTGATGAGCATGCGGGTGGTGCGCCCCACCGGCCAGGATTTGTTTCCGATAGGGTTGATCATGGGCGCCCAGATTTCGTAATTGAGATGGCTGTTGTCTCCGAGGGCGATCGCCCCGATGCGAAGGAGATCAGTGGAGGGAAGTTTGGGCTTAGTCTGGGCTCTGGCGGCCTGCACGCTTGTTGCAACAGCGCTCCCGGCAAGGACTGCTTTGCCGATGAACCTTCGGCGGGTTGTTTCGTTTTTCATAAAAAAGTTCCCTTTTGAAATTGTTTCCCGCAAATTTTCTTCCCGTTTCTGTCTTCACCAATAATACACTTCACCGCCCGGTAAATCAAAATAGTTTTCCTTGTTCTCCTGTCAAAACGGCATTATTTTCTTTCACAAAGATGCCGAAACAAGTTCGGCATGACATGTGTCATCCTGAACTTGTTGCCGCTTCGCGGGAACGATAAAACCGTTTCAGGATCTAATCAAAAAGGAGATTTTTTTAATGTCATCACACCTTGAACACACAAACCGCAGGGATTTTCTGAAAACTTCAACCCTGGCCGCGCTTGGAGCTTCGGCTTTGGGCGCAACCGGCTGGCGGGCTGAGGGACAGGCGTCGAGAACATCCGGCAGGCCGTTTGTCACCGGAGTCAAAGGGAAAAAACTGGTAGGCTGTTATGCAGGCATAAGTGAAATCCTCGATGAGCCCAAATACATGGACGCCCTCCAGCAGAAACTCGGGGTGAACGCCATCATCGTCTCGAGCAACGGGATCAGAATGCCGGATTCGCTGAAAGCCCTGAACCCGCTTCAGGGGAAGGGATGGATGGGGATTTCTCCGGCCAAGGACAACGATGATTCACAACTCGTTAAAGCCATCGAAGAAGTGCACCGGCGCGGCATGGATGCCTGGCTTTATTACACCGGACACCACTATGGCCAGCTCTATCGCCCGATTTGCGCGGAAACGTTCGAGGGTGTTGCGTTCAACGAGCTTCCCCCGATCAAGTACGCCTTATGCCAGATCCTTATCACCGTTTGTTTCAACAAGCCCTCGGTGGTAGACTGGGACCTCAAGGCATACACATACGGCGCCGAGACTTACGATGTGGACGCCATATATGTCACTCACTTCCGGTACGCCAATCCCGCATTTTTCACCAATCTTTTCGGGTGCGCCTGCCCGGACTGCCAAAAGCTGGCCGGCCAGATGGGATATAACTTTGCGGCGATGAAAAAAGCCTGCCAGAATCTCCAGGCGAATCTAAAAAAACTGGACAAGGCCAAGATCCAGCAGGCTGCCAGGGCGGGTTACACGCTCACCGATTTCATGCAGCTTCTGGCAAATGACCGGGAATTTATTAACTGGCTTTATTTCCGTTCTGACAGTGTGGGCATGAGGATGAAGAATATCCGCGATTCCATCCATAAGGCGACCAAAAACCGCGCCCAACTTATCTCAGATACCCACAATCCGACTCAGGCCCTGTATGTCGGCCACAATTACAACGATATGATGAACGGGAGCTCGGACGGCCTCATGCCGCTGGCCTGGCTGGATTATCAGCATATAAGCGCGGTCGCCGCTCTCGCCAACCTCATGGTAACCTGGATTCCGGGGCTGGATGAGGAAACCGCCATCACCTCGATGCTCAAATTCTTCGGATGGGACGAGCTCCCCATTCAGCGGAAAAGCATCGCTGATTTCCACATCGGTGTGGACAGCACCGCCCACAAGGATACGGAATTTTACGAGTCTTTCAACAAGGAAGCCACCCTGGCGCTCTGGACACACGAGCTGCAGCACATAGCGATGCTGAACACCAAAGGGATTCCCTCCTACCCCATCATCAAGGGACACCAGTGGACGGAACCGATCTCCCGTGAGCTTATCGATCGCTGCATGTCTATGGGGCATACGGGGTACATTTTCCAGCGCACCGAGCTGTTCATCGACAAAACCAAGCTGTAAAGGCAAGCGTTTCTTCCAGATTTCATCGATCATGGGAAATCCTTTACAAAGCGTTGGGAGGAGGAACCAGATGACGCAGTCCCTCGATGGCGGTATTGATATGATTCTGGCCGTTGGAAAGCGCGATGCAGCCATGCCCCGGATAGAACTCCTGGACTCCGAGATTGGCCAATTTCGGCATGGAGCGGCGCATATCCGCCATATCGGAGCCTACGCAGTTAAGGAACATGAGCTTGCCGCCGTGGACGACTACATCGCCGCTGAAAAGGCAGACCCGGCTTCCGATTTTCACCAGGTAGCAGGTGGAACCGGGCGAATGCCCGGGGACATGGATGGCTTCCAGGGTGAACGCATCGAACGTGAATTTTTCGCCCCCGGCCAGCTCGACATCAGGCTCGCAGCCCGGAAAGAAATAGTCGGGAGGGTAAAATCCATCGCGCTTTGCCACATCGAGCGCCAGCCCAAGCTCATCGCCGGTGCGCAGGAGCGGCGCTTCGGCTTTGGAAATATACACCTTGAGGCCCAGCCGCTTCTTAAGCTCCGCGCAGCCGCCGGCATGGTCGGAATGAACATGGGTCATGAACAGGTGACCTATTTCCTTAGGATCGAAGCCTTCCCGGCGGATGTTTTCGGTTATGCGGTCGACCTCTAGACCCACGCCGGCGTCGATCATGACATGGCCGCCGGGATTTTCCAGGAGATAGACATGGGAGTCGAACATGTTCGAGATTGCGATGCCGTTACGGCCGCTGCCTACGATATGGATACCTTCGGAAGCTTTCAAGGGGTTCTCCTTTGTGTGATTTGTTTTTTTTGTGACAGGTTTTGCTACAAAATATGAGAGATTTGAGGTTTTTGCAAGCTCTGCCTGTTTCAATCTCAATTTTTCTCATTTAGACTATACATGACGACAGTAGTGTCCGGTTAAAATAAAATAGAAATGGGCAATGTCCTTATTCTGTATATATTTAGGTAGACAAATACCATTAATCGATACAGAACAGGAGGATTGCCCATGATTAGAAATACGGTATTTTCACAGCTTATGCAA
>JAUYCD010000173.1 GCA_030692375.1 Candidatus Latescibacter sp.
ACCCCGCCGGAAGCCTTGTCGAAAAACACGTGGGTCTTGCCTATGCACCCCTCCCAGCCGCCGTTGCGGGGGATGAAAATCCCACCTGTGGGCGCTCCCCATATCTCTGCCGCGAATACAGCCGCGAGCGCGATGAAGCACAATACGCGTAGTTTCATTGGGTGTTTTCTCCTTTTCAGCATCGGAAGTTTTTCATGATCAAAATCTCTATTGTATTGCTTCTCCCCTTGTAATTAGGGTAATTCGGGCTGTTTGGCCATACCGGGAATCGGTATCGGACATGAATTTCACTTTATTTTCTCCCGGTTTAACCTCGGGAATGCTTCCCTTTATCAATACCTCTCCGCCGGGAAATCCGTTGGGATCAAACACCTTCGCTGCGCCTGCTCCATTATACTCCAGGTAGCAGTCGGGAGCGAGAGTCACAGGGAATGCGAGGGTTTTTCCATTTACCGAGAGCGAGGGGTTCGAAAGGGGAATGGGTGTCTCTTTCAGAGCTTCGAGGCGGCTGAAATAACAGGCTGCCGATTTGCCGGGGCCAAGGTTCGTTATGAAAACATATACCCGCGAGATGGTTTTATAATCGATCCCCCGTATCGCCCAATAGTTATTGTACGGATACACGAAATCATACACTTCCCCTTTGGCCGCCTCGGGGATTTTTATATACCGCCAGCCCTCGAAATCAAGCTTCACCCAGAAGTCGCGGACGCTCCACCTGCCGCCGTCCTCGAGCACGAAATGAAGGCATGTTCCGCTCTTGTCGCCAAAAACCCACGCGCCCACCGCGCGATGTTCCGAAAGATCGAGCGGCTTGTCGAGGATGATCTCGGCGCAGCCCCAGCCATCCTGGGCAGTTCCTCCGTTTCCGGCTGTCACCATGAAGCTCTTTCCGCCGGAGCGCGGCTGTTTGTTCGATACGGTAATGTTAAAGGTCAGACCCTGTGTGGTATGGCTCTCGCTGCCCAGAGGACCCCGGCCTTTCGTGTTAAAATTGAGCGGCCCCGGTTCGAGGAGGACACCATTTTCCCTGCTCCCGTACTCGGCCAGCCGCGGCATATTCTGGATAATGACACGTAAAGGCTGGGAACCGTAAGGATTTGAATGGGTGAAAATATTCGCCGTACCGTCCATCCGGGCCACATAACGGTCCGGACCGTAGGTAATCGGGAAAGCAGCCCAACGGCCGCTGCTGTCTCTGTCAAGGGTGAATTCCATACCCGGTGTGCGCATTTTCTCTTTTGCCGTTTCCGAAAAATAGCCGCTCAGTTTCAATTCCTCCCAGTTCTTTATCATGGCGAACATTTCACGGGTGCGGCCGTTTGCGTCGAGAGCGGCTTTGTTCGTTTCGAGCGACATTGCGGCCCCGTAAGCAAGCGCCTTACTCCAGGCATACTCCATTTCGCGCGGACGGGTGGCCTCGCCTTCCACGCTCCTGGTGAAATATCCGAACCAGCCGAACTCGAACGGCTGCAGGTCCGCTATCGAATACCGTGAGTTGGCGATGGATGTCCGGTTGAAATGCTGGATGACGCCGAGCATCGCGTAATCGACTGTGTTCCCCCGCGCGAAGATATGCCAGGAGAAATTGGAAATAGGGCCGTGCCCCCACATGACCTCGCGTTTTGTATTCCAATAGAGCTTGGATACCAGCAGGTTGGAGAAATACCAGGAGGGCTTTTGGGGATAATATCCGATATTCTCGCCGATACCGTCCGGATAGATGTAATCGAACCCGTAATTGTCGAGAGCGGCGGCCTCTCCCCCCGCAACACGGTCATATAGAGAGGATTTCAGATCGGGAAGGTAGAAATCGATAAACTCGGCGAAGTTATCGATGGACGCGCCCTTTTTATGGGAAGCGGATTTAGATTCGCGGGCGCCCCGTACGCACCCGGTGAACCCGTATGGCGGATCTGTTTTGATGTCGTTGTAAACAACGATCTCATCATCGAGGAGCAGGTCACGGCCGTGGTAACGGGATTTGTCAGCTTTTGCGAGCAGCCCCTCCGGCGAAGCGGTCGTGGGTATGAAGGTATCGGCGGGCCCGACATCCGCAGCAAGAAATCTCCGCAGATCAGGATATTTGAGGAATCCGGGATCGGAGGGGGGTTTTACCAGGGGATCATCCTTTGAAATCACCGCATCGAGGACATGCATCCCGGCCCTGAGTCCGGCGGCATGGATTTTGTCCACCGTCGTTTTCAGGCCTGCTGCGCCGTGGGGGAAATTTTTCTCGTTCACCAGATAGGAGCCGTGGGTTTTGTTCCATACTCCCGTGTAGATGGTTATGTAGCCGAATCCGCCGGTCTTTGCATAATCGATCATCGGTTCAACGATATCCTCTGAAAGATCGACGAAGAGGTAGGATTTCATCATCTCGGGGGATTTTTTCGCCCAGACTCCATCGAGCGTCGGATGCGGGAGGCCGTTTTCGATCTCGATAAGCTCGATGGTATCGAGGAGCCTGCCTGCAGGGCAGCCGGTTACCGCAATCTTCGCGCCTTCGAGGCGGACGCTCTTTTCGCACCAGCCCGAAAGAATGGTCTTCGGATGCGCGGAAGGCGCGGATACTGTTTCGATATTGAGCGGAATGATACAGGCGCTGAATTCGGCGTTACGGCAGGAGGTGATGCTGGAGCTTACCCATTCCCTGATAGTCAGAGGCAGGTGCGCCAGACGCAAGGCGGTAATGCTGTGGTCATTCACAGAAGTCAGTTCAAACGTCAGGTAAGATGAAAAAGCACATGGATGTATTCGCGCCCATACTCCCGAATCTCCGAACGTGACATAAAGGAAACCGTGGGCCAAATTCACTGAGGTGGAACCGATCCATCGGTCGTTTTTCTGTATAGCCATGAAAGGAGACCGCTCGGAAGTATCCAGGTAATTCTTTTTCGCTGCCTTGTCGGTGAATTCCCTCATTATTCCGTCAGTCCCGGCGACATACCGGAGATTGGCGGTCTCTAAGATTATGGAATCGCCCTCCCGGTAAATATTCTTTTCCTGAGCGCCGATGAAACTTGCCGGAAAGAGGTACAAAGGGATCAGGACTAGACCGGTCCGCACAACAGCATTTGAAAGAACGTGAGTGAGCAGCATTTTTATTCCCCTCTTGCTATTTTACCTCACCCCTTGTCCCCTCTCCTAGTCAGGAGAGAGGTAACTCATTATGCGCCTTGTTGTTACCCTCTCCTAATTAGGAGAGGGTGGCCGAAGGCCGGGTGAGGTTTTTTTTGAAGAATCCTTTTTCTATTTTACCAGCGCCATCTTCTTTATCGCAGTGTATCTTCCCGCGCTGATTTTCACGAAATATATCCCGCTCGGTATCCCGTTGGTGAACCATGTACAGGAATACCTCCCCGCTTTCGACACTTCATCTCTCAGAATAGTCACCCTCTGGCCGGTAACTGTGTAGACAGAGATTATTACACGGGCGTCCTCCGGTATGAAATAGTTGATTTGGGAAACCGGGTTGAACGGATTGGGATAGGGATCCCCGACCCAGAAACCGGCGGGGGTGTTTTCCACAAAAGTAAGAATATACGCCGCCGCTTTCAGGCTTTTCGCTCCCGACCCGACCGCTTGAATCCAGTAGTAGTAAGGTGCGCCGTTGTAATAGACGCCGTCGATGTATTCCGTGATTCCCGCCTTGATCGAATCGACCAGGACCGTGAACATGCTCTCAAGGGCAAGAAGCGAGTCTACGGGTACATTCTTAGGGAATAGAATCGGGTCGGTCAATACGGGGTTGCGGGAGCGGTAAATCCGGTACCAGTCCACCAGCCCGTCATTTTCAGAAGGGGATTTCGACCAGGTGAGGTGAAGACGGTGTCCGTTGTCGTTGGCAACATCCGTAACACTGACATTTTTCGGCGGCTGCAGAGTCTGGCTGCCGATAGAACCTTCCACCCGCCACTGTCCTTCTCCGATGAGAGTGAACCGGACCGCGTTGAATAAAGGAGTGAAGGTAATTTCTTTTCCCTGGAAAAAAACCTTTGAAGCCCTGATTCCGGAGAGAGTTATGCTCGTTTGCACATTTATCTGAAGGAATCCGGAGATTGCATTCGGGCTTGCGTATGATGCCGTGAGGTTCAGCGGGTTCAGGCTCCGGACGAGTGTATCCTGGCCGGATACGACAAAAGTGCCGTTGATTATCGAATAATCGAGAAGTCTGTCCGGGGCGACAATCCTCGCCAGGAAGCAATCGGCATCCGTGCTATAACTCCCCTTGCCGGCTGCCAGGGTCATCGCTGTGCTGTCGGCATGCATGACGCCGTAATCGGTGGTGTCGCCGAAAGCGAGGCTGATACCTTTCTCATGGGACACATTCGCCGCGGAAATACCCGGAGAAGCCGCACCCTTGGGCTGCGGATAGAGCAGGGTCAGGAAGCGGGCATCGGATGTGTTTTGGGTTACCTCCAGCACCGTATGGCTTAAAAAGGAGCGGCTGTACACCGCGTGTTTCATATCCGCTGCGGCGAAGGTAAGCGGGGATGATCCCACAGTGAATGTGCGGACTGATGCTTTGTCCTGTTCCCATCGTGCGCCGGAGTCAAGGCTGGTGAATGTTCCGCCTGATGTCCCGCCGCCATTGCCGTGCAGAAGGAGGGTGAACGTTCTGTTCTGTGCGCCGGTTATCCTGTCGTAGAGAAAAAAGTACCGGTGCAAGGGAAATAGTACGGTTCGCTCGAAACTGGCGCTTTGGTATTGGGTAACCGAATGCGCGTAATCAAGAACAGGATCGGTGAAATACCTGTCCAGTCTTGCATCGCTGCTGTTGGCTTGCCAGAAATTAAGGTTTCCTCCCTGAGAAGCCGCCGGGGGACCGTCGCCGTCCACCAGGATCAGGTTGTGATTACGGGCGTAGCGGGTGCTGTCGTGATACGCCCAGCCGCCGTATCCGCTGTCCATGAGCAGCATGTTCCCGTATGCGTGCAGGATGAATGTATTCGGGTCGGGGTGATTGTGCGCCTGGCCGTTGATGCGCGCCTCCCCGTGTTTGCAGAGGAACTGCAGGTAGATGCTGTTGCTGTTCCACGAGTCCCGGAACCGGGCAAAACCGCTTTCGGGATAGAAACCGGTCGGAGTCCATCCCAGTGCTCCGGGATCGGTATGCGCGGGAGGGGTATCGTCGAAACGGGCGATGTAATCGGGAAGGAACATCGGGCTGACCGCCCTGCCGTACTGATTCCACATCCAGAAAAGCGCGTCACGGTACGGACTGTCCCGGTGCAGAGAATACAAAAGGCCGGTCAGATCGAAGTATGCTGCCTCGTTGTCGTTGAAAGGAGGAGTGAGCGCGTCCGGCATCACGATGCGCGGCAGCCAGAGATGGGTCTCTACCAGCTCCGGGACAGTGGTGAAATCAAAGATGTTCATGTTCATGTTCTTGAGGGCGATAAGCGCGGGAAGATACTGCTGGGCGCTGTAGAGATGGTAATTCGGGCCTTCCGCCCACCCGCCGGCCGGTTCGCCGTTGTCGCCGGTAATGGTCATATTCCCAAGGGCATTAATCAGTTTTGACTGGGCGGTGTTGCGGTCGCCCTTCGAGCCGGGTTCATCGAGAATGGAAAGCGAGAGAACCACTATCGCCGACTGAAGTTTCACATGGTGGTTGTCGGTATGAGCAACATCGTAGTATATACATGAAGTAAAATCCTTGGCTATGGCGTCCGAAAAGGGATTTAAAATGATATCCAACGGGTTATTTTTTGACATGTAGGCGCGGAGCTTGGCGAGCCGTGAGCGTATGGATGATTCCAGACTCTGGGTGCCGCCGAGTGTGAAATCGAAACCATCGCCTCTCAACATATCATAGGCTTCTGCCCAGTGCACTGCCGCCTCGGAAATTTCCAGGTCGCCAGAACTCGAAAAGAAATTTTTGTAACTTCCATTCGGTATTGAGGCCAGGGCTTTGGCCGCTTCAGAGCCGTACGTGTTATGATTCACCTGGGTGGAATCTGTGAAAACATAAGCCCCGGCAAGCATCTTGGAATAGTAGGCCTGGGTAACTTTCGGCACGTCGGTCTTATTCCAGGAATTCAGCGCTACATCAGCCTGGAGTATCAATTGATCTCTCCATCCGGCATAGGGTGGCCTGTCGAGACGGTTCCGGATCGTTTCACGCTCCTGGGCAAGATAGAGAATGCAGGGATGCGTTTCGGTCTGGGCCTGCGAAGGCATACTTCGTAACAGGAGGACGGCGGAGAAGATGAAGAGTAAAGTTCCCCGTGAGGGGCAGATTGTTTTCATGATAATGTCAGTGCCATTTCCCTGATAATAGTTGAACGATAGGGTATCGCCGCCAGTTTAACGGTATTTTATTAAATTATGGCAAAGAAAGTCGATAAACAAGGAAATATCAAAGTAAAAGAAGTCATTTCATTTTTACCGTTGATTTCGCCGATAATTTTTTTTATATTCCAAGTCTCTTAAAAGTCCCCTTCGTCTAGTGGCCCAGGACTCAAGGTTTTCATCCTTGCAACAGGAGTTCGATTCTCCTAGGGGACGCCAAAAACGGATCGTTGTAGGGGTTCAGCATGCTGAACCCCTACGTTTTTTATTCTCTACCCACGAAACTCTCTTGATTCACCCCCCGAATTCATGTATCATTCCAAAAACAGCAGCAAAGTGACAAAGTGACAGAGAAAAAACAAAGAACTTTGATGCTTTGCCGCTTTGTCACTTTGTAACTTTGTCTCATTTTTTTGTGGGAGAAATAATGCGCGTTGTTATTCAACCGGATTATGAGCAGGTAAGCTCATGGGCGGCTGCTTATACCGCCATGCAGATAAAAAAATTCAATCCTTCGCCTGAAAAACCTTTTGTACTCGGCCTGCCGACCGGATCTTCCCCTGTCGGTATGTACCGCCAGCTGATCCGTCTTCACCGTGAAGGGTCGCTCTCGTTTGCCAATGTGGTTACTTTCAACATGGACGAATATGTCGGACTTCCGGAGGACCATCCGCAAAGCTTCCATTCTTTCATGAGGGATACTTTCTTCGGCAAGATAGATATATCACCCGGAAATGTGCACATCCTGAACGGGAACGCCCCCGATCTGGAATCGGAATGCGCCCGTTACGAGGAAAGGATAAAATCGTACGGCGGAGTGGAGCTTTTTATCGGCGGTGTCGGCGCGGACGGCCATATCGCGTTCAACGAGCCGGGATCATCCCTGACCAGCCGTACCCGGATAAAAACGCTCACCCGCGATACCCTTGCCGCAAATTCCCGCTTTTTCGACCACAATATCTCCAAAGTCCCCAAAACCGCTCTGACCATAGGAGTCGGCACCTTCATGGAGGCGCGCCGGGTCATGCTGATCGCGACCGGCTGCGACAAGGCGCGCGCCCTGCATAAGGGAGTGGAGGAAGGGGTCAACCACATGTGGACCATTTCGGCGCTTCAACTCCATCCCCATGCTGTGATCGTCTGCGATGAGGATGCCACAGTAGAGCTCAAAGTCGGCACAGTTCGATACTTCAAGGATATCGAGACCCCGGAGCAGGACCCCCGGAAAAATCTTGCAATGATGGTGCGCAAAAATGTGTGACTTTCCCCGCTTCTTTCGACTTTTGTGAGACAGGTCACATTTTTTTCCTTCAATAATTCCCATCTTATAACAGGAATCCTTCAATTACAAATTTTTCGCGAAATGTTAAACAAAGGAGAATGCCATGCGTTTCGTTCAATTTCTTGTATCCGTACTATTTACATCCCTTCTCCTGTGGGGGTGCAGCAAGGATGAAACCACGACCGGGAACCCGACGGTCGGAACGGTGAAGGTTCATTTAACCGATGGTCCGGGGGATTTCGAAAAAGTGAACATAACTTTTTCGGAAATCACTGCAAATCTCAAAACCGGTGAGGAAAACTGGATAGTCATAAACAATCAGTCTCAGACTTTAGATCTTCTGACATTGACCAACGGCATCACCTCGGTACTGGGAGAAAAACAGTTGGATCCCGGCCAATATGGACAGATTCGGCTGAAAATCACCAAAGCTGAAGTGGTGGTAAAAGGGACGACCTACACTCTTGATGTCCCGAGCGGAGCAACCAGCGGGTTGAAACTGGGTTCCGGTTTTACCATCCTGCCGGGAATAACGACTGAGTTGGTTGTGGATTTCGATGCGGCCAGATCCATTCACGCGATGGGGAACAAGCAGAACTACAAGTTGAATCCCGTTCTTCGGCTGATCGTCAAAGCCGAGTCCGGCGCTGTTTCCGGGAAAGTGGTGAATTATCAGAACTCACCTCTTGCCTATGCCATCGCCGGTACCGATACGGTTGCCTCAGCTCTGGTAAAAAAGGACAGCGGCGGTTTTCTTTTGGGATTCCTGCCGGCGGGAAGCTACACAGTGGCTGTGGCCGATACTCTCAATAAGAAATTCTCAAGGGCGGATGTAATGGTAACCGTCGGTAATACAACAAATCTGGGAGATATTACACTGCAGTAGAGAATTCGATATGAATTTTTCAGGAAACATGGTGCAAAAACTCTGTGCATATCGGGTTCGAGGCCTGTCAGGGCGACAGGAGGAGCATCCCCTCTCCGGGATTGAGAGATATGGTATTCACTGATTCGCCCGAAAGCGTCTTATAGACGCTGTTTAGTTGGATCGTGTGTATTGCCTTATCCGGATTGACAACAGCGCACCCTTTTGTAAAAAGCCTGAAAAAGGCCCCGTCGCGGGCCTCATATTCTCCCTTCGGGGCGCCCAGATTGGTGTCGTAAAACGGATACCATACCTGCTGATACGCTTTATACCCGGTGGCATAAAAGAAAAAGACCCGGTTCGCCTCCGTGGTCATGAGATACGAAGAAAACAGGAAAAGCGCCTCCCCTTCATCCGGCTGCCGGGGAACACACAGAAGATTGACCAGCTTCCCCGAAGAAGCCGCCTCGTGAACCTGCTCCACTTTCGCCTTCCAGCCCCAGCGGCCTTCGAGTTCCACTGACCGGGACATCCAGGATTCGCAGTTTGCGCCGTCGATTTCCGCCAGATAGGCCTGCGAGGTCTCCGGCTCGCCGGAACGCATATGATTGAATATGATTGTTTTATTGCTGAAACCGGCTGCAATCGCCTGTTTCTTAATCACACGGAGCATGCCGACCTCGTCGGAGGTCCACTCTTCCGGTGTAAGGTCGACCGGTACTGAGGAAATCCAGTTTCCCACAAGACGGTCATAAAATGGATAATCGGTGGATACATTATCAAGCTGGACGCCATCATAAAGCCCTGTTTTGAAAATCTCCAGAACGCGGGCGGCCAGATAGTCTCTGAGACCGGGATTACCTGTGTCGAAAGCGCAGCGGTTTTTGTATTTCGGATAATAAATTTTCACCCGTGCGCCCGAAACATCATGGTGGAACCAGTCTTCATGCGGGTTGGTGTCATTCCAGGTTCTCCTATAGGATGCCCACGGGGAATCACCGTCGATATCAGATGTGTTGAAATAACAGAATACCGGCGCGCCGGGATTTTTACTGCGAAAGGCCTGGATCGCTTCAGGTTTTACATCGTCGGAAGCGATCATGAGGTTATAATTGTGTGCCAGTTTTTCGATGTCGGAGACGCTGTTGTCACCGAGAGCCATCAGAGTAAACCTCCCCGTGCGGGTGTCTTGAGAAGCAGGAAGATTGACTTCGGTCTGGCCGGTTGGAGCGTCAAACATGCATGTCGGAGCGATAAAAATAAATGTAATTAACATGAAAGCATACAACCAGTTATTAATCATATCTCCGTCCCTGTGCGAAAATCTGGGTGGTAATATTCAAGCAAAATCTTGTTTGTGAATAAATATTACTGCTTTCTTTTCTTTATACAAGTATATTCTCACAAAAATAGATTTGCCTTGTTACACACTGGCCATTCCCCAGATATTTGAATCAATATTTTGTAACTCTTTATGATGCTTATCGTTCCACGATAATATATTTATGAAAATATTCTTGGGTTCAAGTCCACTTGAAGGACGAATCCCCCCTGTCCTTCGGACATCCCCCCTTATTAAGGGGGGAAATCATGTTGGCAGGCAGCTTTTACCCCCTGCTGCTATGATACAAGTCAAGAGGAAAGTGTAAAGAAGCTACCAATAGAAACATCATACTTTTATTGAAGTCGCGATGTGGTAATGTGGTAAACGGCAGTATCGTTTTCCACATTTCCATATCGATAATCGGTT
>JAUYCD010000174.1 GCA_030692375.1 Candidatus Latescibacter sp.
AGGTGATGACGTTTCCGGGGCCGGTTATTCCCATTTATATATATAAGAGCCGACAAAAAATGAACAGGAGATTGATTTTCTTGGGGATGGGCGGATCAGTTATTGATTCAACAATAACTTCCCGCATAAGTTGCGTGGGGACTTGTCAGGATCACCCACATCCTCGAAACCGGAACCAACTTTCGAGAGTCCCCAACAGTTTATCTTGGTCAGCAGAATTCCCCAAATCAACCTTCATGCGGTTGTTTTGCCCCTATTTCATCAACACTGCTTTTGCCTTCTACTCTAATGACTTGAGCTAACTGCATATCATCTTTTACAGTTCGACGCTCTCTTTGAACATCAAGTATCTTTATTCCTAACTGGTTTGCCAAAATCGAGACTGTGATTACGAACTTATCTCTGTGTGATTTCTGAATAACCGGCAAAACTTTTAAAATAACGGGTTTTTGTAGCGAATTACACAAGCCGACGATTTCCTTTTCTTCAAAAGAATACCCATGTAGTTTATGTGCAAATTTATTCCTTATTTTCTTGATTATTTTTAGATCATTGTATTCAGCCTTGCTTATCAGCCCCAAGCAATAAGCAGTTTTTATCCGTGTACCAAAACTAGATAAAGGTGTTTCCGAATTTTTATCACTTCCCAATAACTCGCCTACTACATTGTCTTCGTCAATCATAAAACTTGCAATGAGATCTCGCAGGAGCGAATCGAGAAAAGCACCCGATATAATCACGGCAGCTCGTGGGGTTTCTTGTCGGAATTCATCAAAGAAGGTATCCCATTTATACTCGTTCAAATCTGTTCTTTTGCGAATAGACATTTTCATTACATCTTAGGATATTTCCGTTTATTGCTAAAAACGGTTCGGATATCAATGTGTGGATAAGCTAATATTTGAATATCTTTTTGCGACATTTTTTTAAATTAGCCAATCAGGCGTTCACCCTCGTCCGTTCACCTTGATGCCGGTGGCTGTCTGGTATAACGCCTTGTTATACAGTGGTTTTTGACTAGTTCTCCGATAAGCTTTGAGTGATCAGCATTTGGGTTAATTAGACGCTCAAGACAATCTGCAATTTGGTAACATCCAACACTTCGAAGCTGTCCTGGAAGCTCAGGTCTTGACGCAGGATACACTTCTCGTTTGAGCAGTTCTGTTCTTGCCAGGTGCGTTGCGTACGACAGCGCTTGCTCGTGGGCAGCATCTACATCACCAACTTCAAGCACATTGGTCAAACGACAAAAGGCTTCCGCAGCTCTCTTGTCTGAAACATCTGCCGATGGAAGTGGGAGTCTATAGCGCCACGATTCCATGATCCGGTCCCAATAGCCTTCTCGCTGGAAGAGTACACTGCCAAACTTTACTGCCCACCCAAGTAAATCATTGCCTTGCGCAATTTGTTTCTCCACCTTACATGCCTGATATTTGCGAAAATCTATCTCGATAGGCGGTTTAGCATTCAGTTCAGCCGGTTCTCGGCAGATGACAACAAGGTCGAGATCGACGCTATGGACTGCTGGACGTACAGTTGAACCAACTGCCACCACAGCCATGATGTTGTCATTATTGCCAGCTTCATCCAGGAAACCCAGTGTCCAGTTCTTGGAACGAGGCGTTGGCCAACATCTGATGTACTCAGACAATTCGAGCGCCGACCGCACAGCCGTTTTACTCATCGTCGTTCCCTGTCGCTATGAGCGCTGCCACCGCATCGACGTATTGTTCGATCTGTGACGCAATGTCTTCCGCATCGAGATCAGGTCGGTCAACATCACCATAAGCAGCCGCCTTACGCGCTTCATTTAGATCGCACAGCAAGTCGCTTATGTCCTGGAGACCCTTCGTATTGTGCAACTCTTCCGCAACATCCACCTTTTCCCAGTGTTTCTTTGAGGTATGCAGCCCAAAGTGGAGTGCAGCCGCTTCAACGGCAGCTTCCAAACAGTAAAAGCCGTACAGCGATAAGTTGTCCCAATCGGTCGGCTCTGACCAAGCTACAAGTACTCGTTCAAGGTGTCTCTTTGCGAGTTGCAGCTTACTCGATTTGAGCGTCATCCTATTCCTCTTCCTCGCCTTGTCTAAGCTGATTATTTCTTTAACCGGTTTTCGTTATTCACAGGTGAAAGCATACAATATTATAACCGTTTAGCGAAAAGTTTTTTCAAGGATTTCTTTGTAAAACCGGTTAAGAAAGAATTCATTAACTTTAGTGAATAGTTTTGTGTGGTTCTTGACATGAAATATATAGAATTTATAATTTTCTACAAACACAATTTTTTCACACCGAAATACTAATCCTTCATTTCGCCAGCCCACCAAACCTCACCCAAAATATGCTATAATATATACTCCCGGTTGCTTATGGGGTCAGGGCACAAGCCAACCATAAGACGCGGCGCTTTACCTTTTCCTGTTCGCGCTTTAAAACGATGGCGATACTCTCGTGGTTTTCAGAACATGAGAAAGAACGACATAGTGCCGTTTCGTGACTATTGAGGAGTGAGGTCGAGCACTTTCCTCGCCGAACTTGCCTCGGCATAAATATTCGATAGTTGATTATGGGATTTATATTTTCTTGACAAAGCCCCATTTTACTGTATATTGTATACAATATCCAATATACAGTATCCACACCAGCTAAAGGACTCAACTATGAACGACCTCTCCCCTCCTTTTGACCAGTCTACCCTCACCGACCGCGTCTACAACGCCATTCTCGAACAGCTCATGAATCATCGCATCCGTCCCGGCAAAAAACTCAACGAGGAAGCTCTCTCCTCCCTGCTCGGGGTTTCACGGACGCCGGTGCGCGAAGCCCTCCAGCGGCTGGCAGCGGACGGCCTGGTGGATTTCTATCCCCGCTGTGGCGCATCTGCCAAGGAAATCACTCCACAGGACATCACCGAACTGTACGACTTACGGCGCTGCCTGGAGATTCATGCGGCCCGTCGCGCCCTGGGAAACATCCCGGAAGACAGGGTGCAGAAGATTGACCGGCTGATTGAATCATGCCGCGGCGCATCCGGGGTGGATTTTATCGAGGCCGAATTGCAGGTTGACTGCGAGCTTCATGGGGCATTCATTGCCTGCTGCGGGAACAGCCGTCTGACTGTGATGCTGGAAAAGCTCAAGCATCTCGCCACTTTCATGCGGATACTGCATTTCGGCAGCGAAGAGCTCGCGCGTGAAAACCTTGAGGAGCATGAGAATATCTGGAAGGCAGTCGCCGCCCGTGATGAAGAGCGGATGGCGAAACTCATGGAGGAGCATCTGGACAACCGGCAGAAACGTTTATTGGAGCATTTTCATCTTCGCAATACTGATGAGGAGGCGGCGTATGAGATTGTATGAATATGAAGGCAAAATTCTGTTCAAAAAGGCCGGTATCAGGGTCCCAAAAGGTCATGTCCTGGATAAGGACGCCGCACCCTCCGTTCCGGTGCACGGCCCCTGGCCCCAGGTGGTAAAAGCCCAGGTATTGAAAGGCGGAAGGGGAAAAGCCGGAGCTGTTGTGTTCGCGGAAAACGAGAAAGAGCTGCGCGAAGCGGTGCATTCTCTCCTGGGCGCCACTGTTTTTAATGAGGAGGTAACCAGAGTCATTGTTGAAGAGAAAATTGCCATTGAGCGGGAATACTACATTTCTGTAACCTACAAGGGCGATCTCCCGGCGGTCATTTTCTCCCAGCAGGGCGGAATGGATGTGGAGGAGCTTTCCAGGAAGGAACCTTCCGCTGTGATCATGGAGCCGGTGGATATTCATACCGGGCTGGAATCGAGGCAGGCGCATAAAATGCTTGTTCGGGCGGGAGTAAAGGGGGATGTGGAAGAGCTGACCGATGTCATGCTCAAACTCTACAAGTGCTTCGTCTCCAACGACGCCCTTCTGGCGGAAATCAATCCGCTCGTGCTCTCCGCCGAGGGACAGCTCATCGCTGTGGATTCCAAAATGGAGCTGGATGATGAAGCCCTCTACCGACAGACCACACTCACTCTCCCGGAGCGCCGCGATTTTTCACGGAAAACCACTCCTCTCGAGATTCAAGCCCTGAAAAACGACCAGACCGATACCCGTGGAGCGGCGGGAAGAATGTTCTACGAGATTCCCGGTGGAGACATCATCGTTCTCGCTTCCGGGGGCGGAACGAGCAGCGAGGCGCTGGACAGCCTCTATATGCACGGAGGCCGGCCGGCCGTTTTCACCGAATACAGCGGTAATCCCACTGCCGAGAAAGTGAAGGGGCTGACCAGGGTTGCCCTCTCCTACCCCGGCGAGATACACGGTATCTGGGTGGTGGGCGGGCGCGCCAATTTCACCGACATCTACGAGACCCTGGTAAATGGAATCATGGCCGGCATACGGGAAACCGAGGGGTTTGATAAGAAAATCCCCATTGTCATCAGGAGGGCCGGCCTCCGGGACATGGAAGCGTTCAATGCCCTGCGCCTGATCCGGCGCAACGAGAAATTCAACATCTTCCTCCGGGGAATGGAGACCTCCATTCATGATGCGGCGCAGCTGCTCATCCATCATGTGAACAATTATAAGAAAACCAGGTAGCTCAAAGACGAATTTCACAGGATTTACCAGGTTAAAATTAGACAGGATTAACAAGATTAACAGGATTAAAATCTTGTAAAATCATGTAAATCATGTCAAAATGAAAAGAGTAATAATTAGACAGCATTGACAAGAATCACAGGATAAAATCTTGTAAAATCATGTAAATCATGTCAAAGAATAGAACGCCGAGGAGACAATCATGGGAATGCTCACCAGTAAGGACTGCCAGATCCTTATTCAGGGAATAACCGGAAAACAGGGAACCACCATCTGCCGTGACATGCTCGAATACGGCACCAAAGTTGCTGCCGGCGTCACCCCCGGCAAGAGAGGCGCCAGTATCAACAATGTGCCGGTCTACAATACAGTGGATGAAGCGCTCCGTCATCACCCGGACATTACTGTTTCGCTCATCACTGTGCCGCGCGAGGCAGCCCTCGGCGCCACCCTGGAAGTTCTCGGGAAAGGGAAAATCAAATTGGTCAATCTGCTCACCGAGGGCATTCCGGTGCGCGATATCGCGGAAATCGTGCAGGTCTCCCGTAAGGTGGACGTACGCCTGGTAGGGCCATCATCGGTCGGCATTATCTGTCCGGCGGACCGGGTCAAGATCGGCGCCATCGGAGGAAACGATCCGGGAGTATTCTATCCGGGAGAGGTGGCCATCTTTTCTAAGAGCGGCGGGATGTGCCTTTCGCTTGCCACCGAGATTTTCAACCGCAAGGGTTTCGGAACCAGCACCGTAGTGGGCATGGGCGGCGACCGCATCATCGGCAGCAATTTTGTCGATCTGCTCAAGCTCGCCCGCGACGACGAGGACACGAAAATCGTTGTTCTCAATGGAGAGGTGGGCGGCAGCTACGAAGAAGATGCGGCGGAATATATCCGTTCCACCCGCTATCCCAAGCCGGTGGCCGGGTTGATCTCAGGCATCGGCGCGGAACATTTCTTTCCCCGCGGCTCACGGATGGGGCATGCCGGAGCGGTGATCGGCGAAGGGAACGTCGGCGCCTACGAGCACAAGATGAAGATAATGAAGGCTGCGGGAATCAGCATGGCCCGAAGCTCTTCTGAACTGGCGGAAATTATCGGACGGATTCTCAAGGAAGAAGGGAATCACCTGGAAGAAAGCGACCTTCGGAAACCCGAGCTGGTGAGTATTTCCAAGCCTAAACTGGAAAGCATGAAACGCCAGATTCGCGCTATTTCCCTGAAGACCGGCATCACCCAGCTTTTCGACGGCAAACCCTACCTGCTCGGCTATCCTTTCAGCGAACTGATTACCGGCGCGCCGATTGAGGACATCATGTTTATGGTGCTCACCCGGAAAGACCCTAAACCCCATGACCGTCATCTCCTGAAACGCCTCTTCGTCTATCACCTGAAAAATGTCCCTCTTTCCCGGAGCGCGGTGGAAGCGGCGGTAGAGAGCGCCCGTAACGGCAACCCCCTGAATGCTGCGGTAAGCGCAGGTCTGCTCTGCCAGGAAGAAGTTCCGGTGGAGAACCTGCACGAGGACCTGAAAGACGCTTTCACCCCCATGCAGGCCGAATCGCTGGTGCTTGCCGGATGGGTGATGGCCCTCGTCGGACACATCCTCACAGGGGAATTTAAAGTTTCCGCGAACAGCCGCCCGGAGCAGATTTTTTTCCAGGCGATCGCCGGCCGTAAGCCCAATGCAGGAGAGGCGGACCTTTTCCGGGCCGTCTTTGCCGCCTGCGTCGACCATACCCCGGCGGTGCCTTCCTCGCTGGCCGCCATCACTTCCTATTCCGGCGGGGTTTCCATCAAAACCGCCCTGGCCGCCGGAATCACCGCCATGGGAAACACACACGCCGGTGCCGGAGAGGAAGCCGCGTATGCGTTCCAGGTTGAAGCTGTAGAGGCGCAGCGAGCTGCGCCTGCACACGAGGATTCGCCCGAAAAAAAAGCCCGGTATCTGACAGACAAGTATGCTGGAAAACTGGGCGGCGAGAAAAGGAAGATTCCAGGTTTTGGACACCGGTATTACAGCCTTTACGGCGCCGATCCCCGCGCGGATGCCCTCCTTTCCCTGGCGGAGAAATATGGCTATGGCGATAAACATATCGCCATCGCGCGGGAAATAGGAAACATCCTGCAGGAAGAAAAAGCGAGCGGTTTATGCCTCAATGTGGACGGCGCCATCGGGGCGCTCCTGTCCGAAATGGGCATTGCTCCCGCCGCCGGAAAAGCCCTGTTCATCATCCCCCGCACTGTCGGTATCCTGGGCCAGCTCCTGGAGCAGAAAGCGGGATCGTTCTTCCGGCTCGACAACGATTCGGTTGCGTATGTGGGTCCCCCGGTTCCCCGCAGCTACAGCGAAATACACCGTCACGGCGATGGGGAAGAGAAGGCGGAGGAGTGAAGAATACGGGGAAGACAGAAGACAGAAGAAAAGAATATTTCTCACACAGTTCGCAGGTTTTGAGTGTTTAGATCCTGAAACGGTTTTATCGTTCCCGCGAAGCGGCAACGAGTTCAGGATGACACGTGTCATGCCGAACTTGTTTCGGCATCCATTATAAAAAAGAAAGCAATAAATACGTCGTCATCTAAAAATATATATTTCTTTGTTATTACTCCTTCAAACATGCAATTTTATTATTCACGGTTCAGACTTCTTTTTCTTTTGCTGTTTGATTTCCGCCTTCAGCCTAGTAATTTATCCCCACATTATTGTTTCTATCATGGTAATCCTCTAATCCAAAGAATCATGGTTCAGATATTCACCATCACCGGAGGTTGAAATGGGTAATACCAGTCGTCGTGAACTGCTCAGGAAAGGCGCTCTCGCGGGCGCAGGAATCGTAACCGGAAGCGTTCTCCCCTCACCCGCCCCGGCCTCAGCCGACACCGCTCTGCTGACCGGCGAAAGTAAATGGGACAGCGAGTACAACTTCGGGCATACCATACTCTTCATGGATGAATACTACCAGGGCACCATGAAAATCCTCGGCTCTCTCGCAGGCGAGCTCGAACACATCGGAGAGCTCTCCAACCGGGCGGTCAGTGTGATCAAGGGCGGCGGAACGGTGTATAATTCCGCCAACATCGGGCACATGCCCTCCACCGAGCAGGCAGAGAGCCGCCTCGGCAACCCAAAGGTCATGAAAGATTACCGGAACATGACCAAAACACAGAACAAAGCCGAGATGGCGGAAGCGGCATTCGACGACCTGAAAAAAGGGGATATGATCATCACCAATTACTGCAACAAATCCCTCAAGGCGGCCCGCGACCGCGGTGTGTATGTGGTGACCGTGCCGGTGAATTATGTCAACAACGAGTTCTGGCCGGAGGGATATGTTCTCCCCAACGAGGACAACCTCATGCTCAAGGATGTCTCCAGCGAGATTCTCCACAGTTACATCCCCTACGAGCAGGGGCTTGTCCATCCGCCGGAGATTCCCTACATGGCGATCTGCCCTTCATGCACTACAGCGCTCGGCGCGCTCTACTGGATGCTCTCCGCGGAGATTGCGAACAAGCTGGCCGATCCCAAGGCGAAAAATGTCGACAAGAGCGCCGAATACCTGGCCATTCTGACCGAGCGGGTGCGCAAGATCAAGAATGTCCACATGGATCAAATCAGGGAGACTGCGGTCGAAATGGCCCGGCGGGTGCGTGACGGCGGCAGGTGGTTTGTGCAGTCAAACGAGCACAAAGGCCTGGCGAGCGAGCTGGTGCGTGTGGCTTCCGGCCCCTGGATGCCGAATACCGGGGATTGGAACGCGAAGAAAACACGTAATATCATGCTGATAAGCGCCATCTCTCCCGCTTTTCCCGATGAAATCAAAGCCGCGCTGGAAAAAAAGGTGGAGGGCGCTTATGTGATAGGCATCGGGCCTACATCCCTTGATGGAGCATTCCCTCCCGGTCGCCTTATTGATGTTGCGGACGCGGGATTCGACAATTTCTCCCCTGAATCCGGCGGAGTGATCCGTATCGCCGGACGCAAGGAGACTGTCTGCCCTACTTCGGGGATAATGAGCAATATCATTCAGCAGATGATATGCGCCCAGTGGGCGGACGAGATGGCCCGCCGCGGCTCGGTGCCCTATTTTCTCATGGGGAACTACCGCAAGGGGCGGACTTTCAATCCCCTTCTCCAGCCCTCGGCGGAAAAAAGAGGGTATTAGCCCGGATTATTCATAAAAAAAGGCAGTGCATCAACTAATATATTGTATTATATTGTAGTTAGACAAATAACGACGAACAAACACAATACAAATGAGTTGAGCCTGCCATGAGAGAAGATACCCAACTTTCGCTTAG
>JAUYCD010000175.1 GCA_030692375.1 Candidatus Latescibacter sp.
GTTTCTTTTTCTTTTTACCCCCTTAAAAAGGGGGTCGCCGCTCAAGCGGCGGGGGGATCTTTATTCGCCGGGAAGAAGAAATCCCCCCTGCCTTTGGCATCCCCCCTTGTTAAGGGGGGAATATGAATCCAACTTTATTGCATTGACTTAATCCTAGAAATTGTACCCCAGGCTGAAACGCATACTATCCTGCTGCGGATTGTCACGGCCGGCGTAGTAGGCGATGTCCACATTGAGTTTCTCGTATATGATCCCCACTCCGAAGGTGGGGCTTTTCAGCTCTCCGTCTATATCGGCGGTATATCCTGCGCGGAGGGACATGAAATTGTTATACGTGTATTCCGCCCCGGCATGGTAGTCGATCTGCCGCATCTCATCCTTCATCGGTTCGTCATACCATCCCCTGATCAGCGCTTCAATCGGCGAGCCGGTCCGCATTACGAGCGGTTTATACAGATCCAGCACCAGAAGGAGCCTGTTGAATTCAGAATCGATCGGCTTGTATGCTGCGCCGAGGACGAAATTAAGCGGCAGGGGATCCGCCTGAGTAACATCGATATAGGAAATCTTCGGTCCCATGTTGTGAATTGAAGCAGCCAGTGAAAGACCCTGGATCGGCGGCTTGTACATGGCGCCCGCATCGATGGCGAAAGAAGTGCCTACTCCCTTGCCTTGCTCCGCTTCCTGGCCTACGTCTGCCAGCTTGGAGTAAATTGCTTTCAATGTCAGGCCCAGCGACAGATTGTCGGTCATCGTGGCGCCGTAGGAGCCGGAAACCATCATTTCGAACGAGCGGAAGGTCCCGACCACATCCGAAGAGGTGGATGTAGTACGGTTCTGTTCTCCCAGGTTGAAATACACGAGATTAAATCCCAGGTGGCCCCAGCCTTCCACATATCTGGTATATCCGAGGAATTCATAGTACATGTCCGGAGCGAGCTTGGGCAGCCAGTTGGTATGCATCCCCTGGACATTCGATTTGTTCTTGTCCTGGAATGCAAGACCGGCG
The DNA here is from genome assembly GCA_030692375.1 of Candidatus Latescibacter sp. Classification (NCBI taxonomy): domain Bacteria; kingdom Pseudomonadati; phylum Candidatus Latescibacterota; class Candidatus Latescibacteria (ex Chuvochina et al. 2023); order Candidatus Latescibacterales; family Candidatus Latescibacteraceae; genus Candidatus Latescibacter; species Candidatus Latescibacter sp. Next base: position 1,010 of record JAUYCD010000175.1, read on the forward strand.
GGATTATAGAATCCGGTGGTTGCGTCTTCCGCCACTGCGGAATAGGCCTCGCCCATTGCAGCCTGCTTTGCGCCGGGTCTGATGAGCAGGAAGAGGGCGGCAGCCTGGCTTTCATTGGTAGCGGAAGCCTCGCCGGCCCAACCTAAAACCAGGGCGGCCAGAAGGGTAAATAAGGTGCAGGATTTCATGGTTCATTCCTCCGTTTTGGGTTTTTATTTCATGACAACCAATTTTTCGATTTTTGAAGCTTTTCTGCCGTTCAGACTTCTCACGGTCAGTTTGTAAAAATATACGCCGTTGGCGATGCCAGCGGAAGGTCTCCAGAACCGCTGATTGAAACCGTATCCGGCGCTGAACTGCATCTTATCCACCAGTCTTCCCGACTGTGAATACACCTTGATGTCCGCATAGCCTGCATCATCGGTCAGGCTGAAAGTGAATGTGGTGCCGTCTCTCTTCATGGGATTGGGATAGTTCAGCAGATTCTGGATGGTGATGTCCCCGGTGTCCGATCCGATCACAAACATTTTTTCTTCAATTTTCGTGACATTGTTATATGAATCATATACGCTCATCTCGAAGGTATGTTCTCCGGGAGAGAGGATCGGGAGCACATATTCCAGTGTTCCCTGGGCATATCCGTTCGTGAATTTCAACCGGTCGGTCACTACCGTAATATCGGATTTGTCGAGCATCAGAGTAAGGTTGTGCCCCCTCTCGCCATAGATATTTATCCCGGAAGGATCGGTTATTACCGCCTGAAGGGTGGGTTGTCGCCGGACATAGTCACCGCTTTTGAACACTTTTCCGTTAAATGAGAGTTTTATCTCCGGCCCTGTTACATCTATTGGCGCTCCGGGATAGAGACCTCCGATCGAACGATGTTCCAACAGCCCGGATGCTTCTTTTAATTCACCGGTGGCAAAAAAGGAGATCCTCGATTCGCTGTTCTCTGCCGAGATATCTTTCGGGACTACGAATGCAGTGGAAAAACGATTGCCGCTGATGGAAATATCGCCTGTATAGAACAGTTTCCCCGGCGCGGTATAATTAATGGGATACCCGCCCGCCATCATGTACCGTTTATTGATGACCGGCCCCTGCGCTTCGACAGAAAGCGTGCCTTTGTATGATATCGGGGTGCTCCCGTTTTTCACTTCGCCCGGAATATCCACTTTCTGGAGCCGGAAGAGAGTATCCGCCGCAGACGCCGTCACAGAATACCTCGGTACCATCAAACGGGTCGCCGGGTCGCCGAACAGGATATAGCGGTTGAAATATTCGACCAGAATACTATTCGTTATGTCAAAAGAGTAGTTTTGATTGTCTCTCACTCCTTTGGCGATTTTCAAAGCGGTTCCGATACGGTTTTCGGGATTTTTTTTGGTGTTGAACAGGTTCGGGTAAAATGCTCTGGTTAAAACTTCGTTATCAGATTGATATGTCTGATTGGCTGCGGCGATGACCGCCACACAACCGCCTTCTTTCCGCAGGTGCAGAAGCTCGGCAAGGGAAGTGTAATCCACCCGGTCAAAGCTGCCGACCTCGCAGGAAGCAAATAAGAACAATGGCTGTCTGGCGCCGTTATTGAGCCGGTCAATATCCCGCGGACCGACCAGCAGATGTTCGTGCGTTATCAGATCCCTGTTCCCGTGGCCGTAAAAGTTGACGAGAACGCTTCCTTCATTGAACATCTTGATGAGAGCCTCCGTGGCATCCGGCTTCTGGAAGTTTTTCAGAGGATATTCGATCTCATATAATTTCTCACGTTCGATACTATGGGGGATATAGTCATATACATCAAGGTATTCGGAGGCATAGGTAAATACCGATTCCTGTCCTGAAGGTTTTGTTACATCGTTAATCTCATCATCGGCTATTAGGATAATCCGGTTATGCCATTTACCCATTTCCGGATTCCGCTCGTAATCGATGATCTTGCTGACCAGATTTCGGGCTTCATCCACGGTGTTGACACAGAGCCTTCCGATGGCAAAAATCGGAGTGTAGGTTATGTCGGTCCAGGTATAGAAATCATCGGAGGTCATATTCTTGTAGGTGAAGGTAGGTACGAGATTCCTGCTTGCCTGTCCCGGGGCTATATTCTTGTATTTATACGTTGTATCGCCGATCAGACAGCAATAGCGCACTCCGGGTTTGTAGGTGTTTCTGGCATAGATCAGGAAATCTCTGATGGCTGTCGGATCGAACACTCCCCAGGCAAATTCGTCATAGACATCGGTCACATCCACCGCCATGGATTTGAGGGGTTCGATGGTCGAGTCCTGCGCCCTCCAGGCTGCCAGCCGTTTTGCATCCTCAATGAACTTCGGGTGCGATATCGCGATGTAATCAGCGCCGTTGGCAGGATTTCGGAGATCAGATGAATTTTTCCGCACGATGGAAGATATGCGGCGATACGATGACGGCTCGCACAGGGTAAACCGGGAAAAGGTATTTCCAGGCAGCGGCACTTGCACAGTAAGTGTATGGTTTTGAGAATCGTATACACCGGAAACCTCTTTCACAAGGTAAGGGTCGGATGTATCATATATCTCTACTTTGGGTCTCATGACTTTGCTTACAGTAAGCTTGACCGGATTGCCTTCCCCCTTCATGAAGAATTCAAGGCCGTTGTCCGAATATTCCAGCGTACGGGTATATTCCACATCAAACCAGTCGAAATATGCCGGATGATCCGGGTCTCCGCCCAATTCACGGATTTTCAGCTGGTTGTTCTGCTTTAAATCTTTGCGGTACTGAAACTGTATATATCCTTCATAATCGGTAGACATTCTATAGCGGTAAGGCCCGATATCATTGACAAGAAATTCATAATCATGGGGTAGAAGAAAGGCGGGATCATTCAGGAAACCTGCCCGGATAATAGTCGAATCTCCCGGCGTCCAGCCGGGGGTGAGGAATGAAAAGCCTTTGGTCGAGTTTGTAATTGCCGACCAGTACCAGTCGATTCCCGATTCCGGAGAAGTAAGCGCATACTCGCTTTCAAAATGCAATTCCTCCCGGTAGGTGGTGCGTGGAGCGAGGGTATCGGAAGGGATATCTCCCTCTGTCGGCATGCGTTTGGGCGTCTGGCCGGCAGAAAGGGTGATCCAGTATATGTTGGCGGCGGAATAAGGATGGTTCTGGAAATAAAGAGCCTGAGAATCCGGCAGGGCGATGAACCGAGAGAGGGCTTCCCCGTAAAATATCACCGAATCGGTGTAATCCAGAATACCGTCGCCGTTTATATCCTTCACTTTGATCGCGATTTCACGGAAATCCGAGCTCGATGGGTCATGCGGAACCTGAGTGAGCACCCTGCCGCCGCCGTAATACATGTGAATATCCTGTATTTTGGCGGAACCGGCCGGGAAACCGGCGCCGGCCAGGTCGGCCCCGGTAATGCTGTACATGCCGCTGTCCGAGACGGCAATACGATACCAGTCGCCTTTGGCGAACGGGCTTTCGCTTTCCATAGCGGCTTTGAACAGCTTCCTTTCCGAAGGCTCCAGAAAAACATCACGATTCAAGACGCTTTCGGGGATATTGGCCGTGAGGAGAACCCTGCCCGGGATACCACCCAGCATGATGCTTACCTCGAAACTGTCTGCGACAGCGGCTACCGAGGCATGAGCATCATAAAGAACGGGGTAGAAGGTAAGGTTCCAGAGCGAAACGCCGCCGATAATCACAGTGTCGCCAAGCAGGGCGTAATTGGTCGGACGGAATCCGCTCAGGGCGTACGAGACAGGATCTTCCCGGTATATTTCAGCGGTAAAACCGCTCTTGTCCCGCACCAGTTTCGGGCGGGGAGCGATGAGTATTCCCGGGTGGGTGGATTGGGAAAGACCGGTAATTGCCACTGTAGGAGCGCTGCCTGAAGGCGCCGCAAAGAGAATAGTTATCCCCGGGAGAGAGGGAGCGCCCTCGACACCGGTCAGCCGGTGATCTGCGTATCCATACAGAGAATATATCTTCCCGTTGGCCGGAATTGTGTTTATCGACGGAGAGCCGGGCCGGTAGGAAAGTTCCAGCCTTTCGGCGCTGCTGGATTTCACCATAATTTCGGAGTAACCGGAAGCATACGGGTACAGGCACCCCATAAGGAAAAAGGGAACAAGCCGGATTGCTTTCGATATCTTTGGCATGGCAATTCTCTGTTACAAAAAAAGGCGGAGAGTCTGATAACCCTCACGCCTATTTTTAAATTTTATAAAAAATAAGGCAGACATCAGTCAGACGCAAGGGGGAATATTTTCTTACTCTCGAACCAAAACTCTTGTTTTGAAATACATTTCGTACAACATAACCCTTAGCGTATGACTATGCATGCCTCCTTTTCTGCTGATCCCCGAAATAAAGTAAGCTGTATTATAATTCGTTTAATATACAATGAATATATGAAGATGGTCAAGAAAAAAAATTAAAATTTTTCCGCCTTCTCCGGTAACATGATCGGAATATCATCCTCGATGGGATATTTCAAACGTGACTCGTGACAGATAAGCACATTCTCTTTCTCGTCATAATCCAGTTTGCCTTTGCAAACCGGACAAACAAGGATATCGAGGAGTTCTTTGGAGATCATTCCCTGTTCCCTTTTTTCCCTGTGAAAGTTATCACTGTTAAGACGTTATCATGCAAAGACGGTTTCAGATATTTTATTAGGGCGTCAAAATATAGACAGGAGACAGAAGACAGAAAATAACAAAATACAGTTATGTCGTTTAGTAAGCTGAGGTGATCATCCTAAAGAGAAATCCCCCCTACCCCCCTTATTAAGACGAGGGCGACAAAAGGATAATATTGACATAAGTTATTATAAATAAATAAAATAAATGAATATTTAGCTTGACATGGCGGTTTAGATTTATTATACTTAAGGTATTGTTATGAAAGGAGATAAAGCC
>JAUYCD010000176.1 GCA_030692375.1 Candidatus Latescibacter sp.
GGTTAATACATCGCGTATTGCCGGCTCACCCATAGCTAACAGAATTTCAGCTGCGGTTTCACTCTTAATATTATCGGGGTTGTTTAGAGCAGCGATGAGCGGTGCCCTAGCCCGATCCCCACTCCAGAGCAACGCTTCAAACGTAGCTTTTCTGGCGTCTTCATTAGTAGTCCCCAGGGCATCAATTAATGGCTGTACTGCTTCCGGGATGTGGCTTAAAACCGAAGATGCCAGCCTTCTTACGGCTGGATCAGTACTAAAAAGAGCGGTTATCGTTTCTTGGACTGCAGCCGGGCCAATCAACTCAAGAGTTCCTGCGGCATTGGCTCGGATATTCATATCGATGCTGCCCAGTGCCGCAACTAAAGGCTTAACGGCAGCGGGACCGATCCAAACCAGGGCCCATTTTGCCGTCTCTCTTGTTAATGGATCACGGCTGACAAAAGCAGCTATAAGAGGCTCGACTGCGGCTGCATCAAATTGGCTTAAAGCACCTGCAACCGCTATCCTGACATTGCGATTTTCATCTTCTAATTTCGCTATTAGCGGGGTAATCGCGGCAGGGTTTTTGAGTGCGCCTAATTGCATTACCGCTGCTATCCTTTCATCCAGATCAGGGCTATTTAGTTGTTCTATTAAAGCATTAACACCGGCGTCAACAATGACATCGTCGAATCGCGGCCGCGGGGGCAGAGAATTATATACCTGGGGACTTGGGGTTGAAATGACATCGGGTTGTGCAGGTTGGTCTGTATCCGATTCGCTAGAAGAGGGATCTTCTTGCGTAGTATCTCTGCCAAATAGCTGTTCGAAGAAAGCCGAGATTGCATCAATGATTTTTTGGATAAGTTCCGGAATGGAGATACATTCGGAACTAAGCTGCTGCTGTAACGGCAAAACGATATCTTGATTTTCTGATTTATCTTGCGGAATAATTAAGAATTTGACAGGAGTCCAGGTTTTTCCAAAGTTACTTAAAGGCATCAGAGTAAAGTTTTTATGCTGCCGGAAGCCCTCCTCTGCGCTTGCGGCCCAGCTACTTAAATTTAGATTCAAAATAAATATTAACAGTACTAAAAAAACAATTGTGTTTTTTTTCATCTTGCAATATCCTTTACATCGAATAGGAGGCAGGATTACTCCCACCGTCCTTTCACACCACCGTACGTACGGTTCCGTATATGTAAAATTGTGGTTACCTTTCCCTCCGCCATTCGCGGGTTTTTTCGGTAAATACTCTCTGTTTGCCGCGGCTGTCAAAAACGGGTATGTGGGCCTTGCGGTGATCGTTGTATTGAACAGCCTCGTCTCGGCGTTTTATTACTTCAGGCTCTTGGTGAACATGTACATGCGTGAGCCGGAAACAACTGCAACGGCCGCATATCAAAAAGCTCCTCTTGCAACCTTCGCTATGGTTGGCTGCGCATTCCTGACTCTATGGTTCGGACTCGGCCCCTTTTCGATTTTCTCCGTAATTCCTTCAGCCAACGACCTCTGGAATATCATCACAAATGGGATCAGCGTTCTGCATACGGGGCTTTGAGGCGTAACGGCCTGCGCCGAAATCGACTTGCTTTGTTTTGACCTGACAGCAACGAACGTCACGCATCAGCGGTACGGCTCTGCCACGTCCGCCTGTATGACATTGTTGGCAGCTTCTTTTCCGAATTCTTCCCATTGTGCTTTGAGTTTTTCAAACCCGTCTCGGGGATAGAAGCACGGAGCCCATTGCTTCAAGTTTTTCTCCTTCTCTCTCTTGACTCCAGCCGCGCAGTTCTCTGACACTTTTTCTGACGATTCGAGGAATATTTCAAACTGTCCGACCTTCGGATGAAAGCGTAGGAAGACGTAATAGTTGTTGGGGCTTACCCATTCCGCATATTTCGCCCCGATAGGCCAGAAGGTAACGCGGCTTCTTGATGTCTTAATCTGTAAGTTCGCATGCCATCTACCAGTTCTATTTGATACGATAACATCGACACCGGCTGTGTTGCGAATCGTGGGTAGCGCGATGAGACCACGCAGACTCAGTTCGGCAACAACAGTGTGCACTCCTGCTGCTCCGACAAGTGAGGTATCCCGGGTAGGGTAATCTTTGGCATCATTCATTTCACTTCTCTCCGCCAACGTATGGAGCATCAGCTGCAACTACTCAGCGGCTGTCTGCTAAATGCGATTGTTAGGCATCCACCTTCCGGGAATCGATCATCCGCGCCACCTTCATATCTTTTTTGCCGTTTTCTTTGTCGAACTATAAAACTGTTCGCGAGTTAATCCGGATTGTCTAATCATTGATTTTATTAGAATTATACCGAATTCATTAATTGACAAGTCAACGGTCACTATTTGTCTTTTGTTGTTTATGATTCCGGTATATTTTGCATGAGAACCAGTAGTCTTTTCGCACACAAAACCATTGTTTTCCAGTATTTTTATTACTTCAGGCAGCGTCAGTGGGGGGTATGTATGTGGCGACACGGTTAAGCGGGATTAAAATGAATGACTTGTGTATTTAGATCAAACAACCCAGTATATTTTCTATACCTGTCTTTGATCATGTTCACTATAAAAGATACATGATATGCTGTAGCAAGGAAGTGATACCGAAGTATTACATCTAATGATGATTTTCTATAAGGAAATCCGGTAATGCCTTTACTTTTATAGTATGCAAGCTCAGTTCCAACATAAAGAACAATGTTTTCTTTCATTTTTCCAATAACTTCTTCAAATGAAGAGCCTTCATCGACAAGATCAAGATCAATACAAACCGCATAATATTTCCCGTTTTTTTTATCATGGAAGGCATATGCGCGCAGTTTGACAGAATTATTATTGGGAAGCATTATCTCTCTCCTTTTAATGCAACAAATTTAACCCGTTTGGGATAAATGTCAAGCATTATTTGTAATTGTATTATATATCTAGAACTAAATCCGCCTCTTTCTCATGTTAACCTGCACAGTCAACATTAACTCATGTTTAATCTTGCATTCAGTGTTAACTTATGTTAAATTATACATAGAATAGTAACATCATTGCAGGTACAAATTATGCCGACAAAAGAATACATCACTATTCCTGAACTTGCAAAGCTTCTCGGGGTCAGCCGTATTACTATCTATAATCGTGTCAAAAAAGGAGAGATCCTTGCTGAAAAGATTGGCAGGATATACATCATTACGGATGAGACTATCAGAGAAATCCTTGGCAAGAAGGTTACAACGAAGGAAAAGAAACGGATTGAGGCTTCGGTTCGTAGGACGGTGAGAGAATACGGTGATGTTCTTAAGAAGTTAGGTAGAGAATAGTGAAGACTATATAGGAATCCCCCCTTTTCATTCAGAAACATTCCTCTTTTTATCCACCATCGGATTCAGCGCGTGCGCCAGAACAATGAGAATGATACACCCGATGACATTGTACCACAAGTAGGGAATCTCTGTGAAGGCAAAACATGCGATCACCACAAGTTCGGCGATGATTGCAGCGAAAAAGGTCGCATTTCCGCCGATCTTCTTGAAATAAAAAGCCACCAGAAAAATCCCCAGAATAGTGCCGTAAAAGAGCGAACCAAGGATATTCACCGCTTCTATCAGGGAGCCGAGACGGTTGGCGTACATCGCAAAAAAAATGGCGAAAATACCCCAGAATACCGTCGCGATCTTCGATACAAAGAGATAATGCCGGTCTGAAGCTTCTTTTCTGATCATGCGCCTGTAAATATCGATAACGGTTGTTGAAGCCAGGGCATTAAGCTCAGCGGAGGTGGAGGACATCGACGCGGAAAAAATTGCAGCAAGCACCAGCCCGATGAGACCGACCGGCAGGAAGTGGATAACGAAGTTAAGGAAAATATAATTTGTGTCATTCGTGTCCGCTTTGGGGTTGGCTTTCCGGATGAGTTCGACCACTTCCCCCCTGATCTCGGATTCTGATGCCTTGGAGCGCCGGATGTCCTGAATTGCGCGATCCGACTCATCTTTGTTCCCTGAATCAATTCCGACAAGCATCGACCGGATATGGTGTTGTTTTTCCTCGTGAATTCGCTGGTATTTTTGCTCCAGGGTCTGATATTCCGGGGCATGGATGCCGGAAGATATCCTGGCGGTTTCGACCGGATTAAAAAACAGGGGCGGAGTGACAAACTGGAAGAAAACAAAAACCATGGCGCCGGCAAACAGGATTGCGAACTGCATGGGGACTTTCACGAGGCCGTTTGCAAGTAATGCCAAACGGCTTTGCGCAATGGAACTCCCGGCCAGATATCTCTGTACCTGGGACTGATCGGTTCCAAAATATGAGAGCGCCAGAAAGGTGCCGCCGATAAGGCCTGACCAGAAACTATACCGGTCTTTCCAGTGAAAAGAAAACGTGATGACGTTCAGTTTATCCATTTTTCCCGCGATGCGGGTGGCATCGAGAAATGAAATATCGGGAGGCAAAAGACGGAAGATCATGATCAGCGCGGAAACCATTCCCACAAATATAATGAGCATCTGCAACAAATGGGTTTTATTCACTGCCTCGGTTCCGCCCGCGGCCGTATATACTATCACCAGCCCGCCGGTGAGTACTATCACGAGATTCATATTCCATCCGAGGAGAACAGATATGATCAGGGAGGGTGCGAATATGGTGAAACCTGCGGCCAGTCCGCGCTGAATAAGAAAGAGCATGCTTCCCAGGGCGCGGTTTTTAAGGTCGAAGCGATACTCCAGATATTCATATGCCGTATAGACATTCAGACGATGAAAAATGGGGACTGCGGTGACGGACAAAATAATCATCGCAAGGGGCAGGCCGAGGTAAAATTGCACAAACCTCATACCGTCGACATAGGCCTGTCCGGGAGTCGAAAGGAAGGTGATAGCGCTGGCCTGAGTGGCCATAATAGACAGGGTGACCGTGTACCAGGGGGTCGATCTGTTCGCGAGGAAATAGCCCCTCATGTTTTTCTGGCCGCGGGTCTTCCAGATGCCGTACACAGCCACGAAAATCAGGAAAGAGCCAAGGATGATCCAATCCGCCGGTCTCATAAGCTGTTATGGTGATGACGCGGATCTGATGAATGCAAACTCATAAAAAATTCCTTGTCAAAATGAACTTCCTCGACGCAAGCGTAGAGGTATCCAAAGATGATTCCCCTGTCACCTTCGGTGACATCCCCCTTGCTAAGATACTATGGTATACCCGATGGGGATTGACAGGGATAAAAAAAGAGGCTACCTTCCCAGAAAGGTTTTCGGATAAACCATAACCGACGTGGTCGCAGAGCGCCACAAGGAGAAAGGGAGGCAGCCTCATGAGAAAGA
>JAUYCD010000177.1 GCA_030692375.1 Candidatus Latescibacter sp.
TTGCATAAGCTGTGAAAATACCGTATTTCTAATCATGGGCAATCCTCCTGTTCTGTATCGATTAATGGTATTTGTCTACCTAAATATATACAGAATAAGGACATTGCCCATTTCTATTTTATTTTAACCGGACACTACTGATTTGAACTATTTTGTCATTATTTAGTTAAAAGTATTATACTTACCTGTAAAAACGTGTTATATTCGAATTATACAGCTTGCGAAATAAAGGTTAATCATTTGGCCCCTGACACAAGTTCTTGGGAGAGGTATCCATAATTTTGGGTGCCTTTTTCATGTATATTCGTTAAACTATTTTAGGATACCAAATGTCGAATCATAAGTTGTGAGACAAATTCTTACCATTTCGACGTTCAGAGATACTTAGTTCAATATCTGTTGTTATGCATGACGACATATTTTATTTCGTTTTTTTTCAAAATAGATGCCGAAACAAGTTCGGCATGACATGTGTCATCCTGAACTCGTTTCAGGATCTATACACTCAAAACGTGCGCAATATTTTATGTCGTCATGTATATGAAGTAATTTACTGTATTTTTCAGTTTTGCAGTTGCTTTTCACCATTAATTACCAGAGGAGTTGCTTCATGTTCGATCGGAGAGAGTTTATAAAAACAGCAGCCGCAGCGGGCAGCCTGGGACTTGTTCAGCCCATTCAGGCTCTCGCTTTACGAAATCAGACTTCCGCAGGATTCTTCAGAGTGCATCCATTTGTGGACTCCAATCCGGAAGCGGTTTTCATCATGAAAACCAATGTGGATGTAAAAACCAATCACGATGCGGTGAAATCGGCTGGAAAAGCGCTTGCTACTTCGGTGCTGGTTCCCAGCGACAGCGGCGTCCCTCTCACCAATTTGTTCCCTATAAAACCCAATATAACCTATGTTACCTGGACCGGCCCACCAGCCCAGGATGCGGAATATCGCATGGGCGTCATCACCGATCCCTGGTTTGTTGAGGGTATCATTGAGAGATATAAAAGCCTTGGAGTAGCCGGAAATCAGATAACCGTACTCGATGTGTGGAATGATGACACCAACAGGAAACTGAACGGTTACGCGGACATGACCCAAAGGCAGGGTGTGAATATGAACCCTGGAATTACAACTCTCGCCGCCCTTGGTTCGAATCTCATTACCTGGGTGGATGCACCAAACGGTGTTTATTTCCGAAAAATACCCTACATTTATCCTGTAAATGCCCCCAATTCCTGGCTCCTCGATGTATCCAAGTTCAAAGCCCATGGCATGGGAATCACTTTATGCTGCAAGAACATCCAGGGAACCATCGCGAAAAGCTATCAAGAACATTGCAGTCGATACGATGCCAAAATGAGTATTGATTTTGCCAATGCAAATCCTAATTGGAGCCCAGACATCGGGGCAAATTATACCCGTCACAAAACAGCCGGCATTCCCAGGTGGGACAAGCCTGGCACCAGCGGCGGCATCTGGATGGAGACCTGGGCCAGCCGCTGCCTGGATAACAATTCAGTTACCAAATCGGGACTGCATGTCATTGAGGGCGTTTATGGCCGCGACGGAGATGGTTTCCTCAACGGTCCGAATAAAGGAACGAAACTTGCAAGCGGCGAAGCCTGGGATTACATGTCGAATATCATCATCTTTGGCAAGAACCAGTTCAATGTGGACATAATCGGCCACTGGATGGCAGGTCAGGAGCCGGGAAACTTCGGCCTCTTCCATATCGCCAAGGAGCGCGGACTGACCAACCGTTTGAATCCGGCTAACATTCCTGTTTACGAGTGGAAAGCGGACGGAACAGCCACCCTCACTCCACTCAAGAATTTTACCCGTACTCCGCTTTTGACCTATTACCTACAAAAAGATTACAGCGGTGGAACGGAAGCCAAGTATCACCTGGTCAACGAGCCGTTTACCTATGCGCCTGAAACTACTGTGGTTGAGGAAATTGATCGTCCGCAGGCGTTTTTGCTGCATCAGAACCGGCCGAACCCGTTCAACCCGAACACCTCTATTCAATACGACCTTCCGAAGGCAGGGAATGCACGGCTCGAAGTGTTCAACGAGCAGGGACAGCTTGTCGAGGTGCTGGCGGACGGATACACCCAGGCCGGCAGGCACATGGCTGTCTGGAATACCCAAAACCGGGCTTCCGGTACATATTTCTACCGTTTCCTTTACGGCGGATACAGCGAAACGAAGAAGATGCTCCTGCTGAAGTAATCAAATGGCGAAGAGCAATGACAAAAGGCATCCCGAACACGGATGCCTTTTTTTATGACGATTGATTTACTGCATTTCTTTATGGAACAGATGCCGAAACAAGTTCGGCATGACACGTGTCATCCTGAACTCGTTTCAGGATCTAAACACTCAAAACATGCGCAATTATTTATGTCGTCAAGTTGAGTTTCCTTAATCCCTCATCTTTTTAAACAGCGGCGTTGTTCCCCACCAGTGCATGAGGAGGGGAATAGCAAACAGGTTGACAAAAATGGCGAAGGTCAGACCGCCCATGATGGATATTGCCATGTTCTGGATAATCTGCGTTCCCGTTCCCAGCGCCAGCGCCACCGGCAGCAGGGCGAAGACATTAGCCATCATGGTCATGAAAATGGGCCGGAACCTGGTTTTTACCGCATTCAGGATGGCATCTTCTTCACGGTCGAAAGCCTTTCGCTGCATCAGGTAGTAATCAAATATGAGAATGTTATTGTTGATGACGATGCTGAGCACGATAAGCATGCCCATGAACGCGGTGATATCGAGCGGTTTGCCGGTCACCAAAAGCCCGGTGAAAACACCGAGAAGGGTGAGAACGAGGCCGATGAGGATAATAAACGCCAACCGCAGGCTCCCGAACTGGAACATGAGCGCAGTAAACATAATAAGAATGGATAAAAAAACCACCAGAACCATCTCCCGGAAGGAACTCTGCTGCTCACGGTAGAATCCGGCGATTTCCGGTGTGATGTCCTGCGGTAGATTGAGTTTTGTTAGAGCAGCGCGCACCCGCTCCACCGCAAGCGTCATGTCATTCCCCTTGAACCGCACCGCTATAATGGAAACCGGGGACAGATCATAGTGGGTGATTTCAGGGACATTCTCCGTAATTCCCACATCCGCCACATATCGCAAAGGAACCTGGCGTTGGTTTTTTGGGGAATAAACCGTCAGGGAATTCCGGAGATACTCGATGGGGTCCTTGTCAGGACTCTCCGTGATAACCCGCATACCGATAATTTTCTCACCTTTAATGACATCACCGATCACTGTTCCCCAGTACAGGGAGTTTATCTGCGCGGATAGAGCGTTGATGTCGATGCCGTAAAGGGCTTCGGCGTCAGATTTCAGCTTGACCCCTATGAACGGAGAGGCGTAAGTGGTTTTCAGATTTACCTCTTCCAGTTCTTTCACATCTCTCAGTGCATCACGAACTTTTTCGCCCCAGATGATCAGCTTGTCTGGGTCAGCGCCATAAAGGAGAACAGTGATGGGAGATTCCTCTCCCAAAATATCTCCCAACCGGTCCTCCAGTACCATAGGAATGTCAAATTCCAGAAAATTGGGATATCGGGCGCTGATACGGGCGTACAGGTCATCTCGTATCTCGTAAATGGATCGTTTTCTCTCCTTATTCATGGTAACCAGGAAATCAGCGATGTTGGCCTGTTCCGAGATGTGGCCGAGTGCGGTTCCGATCCGCAGTGTCCACCCTTTTACTTCCGGAACACTGTCTATGATCTTACCGATGTCCCGGAATTCACGGTGACTCTCTTCCAACGATGTCCCGACCGGGAGGGCGATATCGACCACAAAATTCCCTTCATCCCACTTCGGCAGGAAAGTAGCGGGCAGATTTTTGTAAAGGAGAAAACTGATCAGAAATCCGAACAGTACGATGGGCACCGATATCCAGCCCCTTTTGAAAGAGCGCTGCAAAAATCCGATATACCTTTCCGCGAGGGTATCAGACCAGCGGGTTTTCTCTTCGGACGGGGTCTCGGGAAGAGAGAGATAGGCGATTATAGGGGTCAGGAATATGGCGAGAATCTGGGAAATGATATAGGTGGATATGAGCACGAAAGCCAGTTGTTTGAAGAAGACGCCAACCACGCCGGACACCAGGAGCAGGGGAAGGAAAATAGAGATGGAGATCAGGGTAGCCACAGTCATGATGGGAAGAATTTCCCGAGAGCCCTCGATTACCGCCTCGAGCTTGTTCCCGGTTCTCCGGTAATGACGTTCGATGTTTTCGATGATAATCACCAGGTGATCAATAAGACCCCCCACGGCGGCGGCCATACCTCCCAGTGAGAAAATATTAAAATCGTACCGGGCGATTTTTATACCGATGATGGTCACAAGAAATACGATCGGAACGATGAAAATAAGGAACAGGGAAAGCTTTTTTTTCCGGAGAAAAAGGAACACGATGAGAGCAGCGATGAGCGTCCCGAGCAGAATGGCTTCCATGACACTGCGTATGGCCTCTCCGATAAAATCGGTTTCATCATAGTACTTCCTGATATGCATGTTCTGCCCGGAGAGGGTTTTGTTGAACTCGGCTATCTTCCTGTCAACTTCTTTCACTACCTCTCTGCTGTTGCCGTTCTGCTGCCGGATAATGTTGAACACCACCGAGTTCTTGAATCCGCTGGCGGCGGTCATGGCGGTCGTGGGAGCATGATCCTCTACGGTCAGGGCGATGTCGGAAAGGGAAACATATTGGCCGTTCGGCAAAGGTATCTTGAGGTTCGGAATATCATCGATGCTCTCGGGCTTTTGATAGAGGGAGACCACATACTGCTTCTTGTAATCCCGGATCAGTCCCAGAAAATCGATGGTATTCTGTTCTTTCAGAAACTGCTCGACAAAATCGATGGAAAGGTTGTAACTTTTAATCTTGTCATTGTTCAGGACAATCTTGTATTCGGTGTACTGGGGACCTCGAATTTCCACATTGTAGATTCCCTTGATGGAAAGCATTACGGGCCGGAGCTGGTAATACAATGTCTCGGTCAAGCGGTTGCGCGGCACGGTTTCCGAGCCGATGGCGTACATGGCTATGGGGAACCGTGAAGGAGTGGCCTGCAGGATCGAGACACGGGCTTCGGGAGGGATTTCGTTTTTTATCTCAGCCATCCGCGCCTGAACGAACTGATAAGCGAGGTAGGGATCGGTGCTCCAGTCGAAATAAACGTTTATTTCGACTGCGCCGACCGAAGTGTTGGAGATGACCCGTTCCACTCCCTGGATGGTCTTTATACTCTCTTCAGCGGGCTTGGTAACCTGGAAGAGCATCTGCTTGATGGGAGCATAGCCGTTTTCGATGGTTACCTGCACCCGGGGGAAGATGACATTTGGGAAAACCCCCTGGGTAATGCCGCCGGATAGGTGATACCCCACCGCCGCCAGCATAAATATCAGCAGGAAAATGGCTATCTTGTTTTTCAGGAGATAGAGTAAAAAGGTATCGCGCATGGGGGGCCTTGTATGTTTAGATCCTGAAACGAGTTCAGGATGACACGTGTCATGCCGAACTTGTTTCGGCATCTATTTTGAAAAGAAACGCA
>JAUYCD010000178.1 GCA_030692375.1 Candidatus Latescibacter sp.
CGGGTTCTGGTCTACGATGGAAAAACTCGAAAATGATTTGTCAACCGCGTTGCTTGAGGTCTCAGAAGATAAAAAAACCATTCAAAAACTGGTGGGTTTCCAATGGGCTATATTTTAATGATTGGTAGCGAATTAGTATTAATACTTTTCTAGGAACCTATGGCTCTCTTGGAGATAGATTTAGAGAAAAAGCATGGGAACAGCTTTACTGGGCAGGTGCAATACATTTAATCAGCATGATAGATGCAATCATTTCAGTTTATCATATAAATAATCAGAAGAGTAATAAATCTTATTTTATTTCTACAGTTGGTTCCGCTGTATTTCCAAATATTGGACATGGATACCTGGGGAATAAAAATAATGTGAGGGGATGGTTGTATAGTTTTGGTGAAACAGTATCATTTTTTACTGAAAAAGATGATTTCGTAATGGGCATTCGATTGTTTAGTACAGTTGATGCCGCCGTTTCAACTCATCAAGCAAATGCAAAAAATTTTGAAGTGATCTTCATGCCAGGAATTAAATCTGGATATTTGCTCCTTTCAAAAACTTTTTAAAGGAGTATAGTGCCTTTTTTCATCTCGATATATCCCAGGATGAATGTCTTGCTCCCCCTGTTTCAAATCCTTATATTATTTAGTTATTGCAGATATAGGTTCGCCAAATGAAACGGCATCTATCTTTGAGAGTTTATACTTAAGAAAATGCTCTAACATGTTGTCATATCTTCATAAAAGGAACTATTTATGGATTTAAAGGCGGCCGCCCGCTCGATTTTTTCTGAAGCAGTAAAAGCGGCGGATCCGTATCTCGGCATTAAAAAATTTGTGGAGCGGCAGGGAGACGATATTCATATAGCCGGTGAACTCTATCCGGAAGCGCGTTTCAGCAAGGTTATCGTGATCGGCGGCGGAAAAGCTTCGGCCCGGATGGGGCAGGCCCTCGAAGAAATTCTCGGGGATCGGATTTCCGGGGGATGGATAAACACAAAGGATGGTCATGCCGTTCCTTTGAAACGGATAACCGTACACGAATGCGGCCATCCGGTTCCGGACGAGCGTGGAATTTACGGCGCCCGCCGGATCATCGACCTGCTCGATACCGCCGACAGCGAAACGCTTGTCATCTGCCTGCTGTCCGGGGGAGGTTCTGCTCTCATGCCTGCTCCGGCGGAGGGGATCAGCCTTGGGGAGAAACAGGATGTAACCAGGCTTCTTCTCGCCGCAGGGGCGGCCATAGATGAGCTGAATGCTGTCAGAAAGCATCTCTCAATTATCAAAGGCGGGGGCATGGCCCGACTGGCTGCACCGGCGCACCTCCATGTGCTCATTCTCTCCGATGTGATCGGGGACAAACTCGATACCATCGCTTCCGGCCCCGGTGTCTATGACCGGACTACCTTCAGGGACTGCATCGACATCTGTTCCCGCTGCGGCATATTTGAAAAGCTTCCCCAGCCGGTTCGTGAGCGGTTCCTCCGGGGGGCTGAAGGAACCATACCCGAAACTGCGAAACCAGGAGAGGGTTATCTCTCCCTTGCGCGCAATACCCTGATAGGGAACAACCGCATGTCGGTGGAAGCGGCTGAGAAAGCGGCTTCCGGCCTGGGATTCGGAACCCTGGTGCTCTCCACGGTATTGGAAGGAGAAGCAAAAGAAATCGGAACCGTTTATGCAGCGATAGCGTCAGAGATTGTAAGCTCCGGGAATCCCCTCCCCATGCCCGCCTGTGTCATCGGCGGCGGAGAAACCACAGTGACCGTGCGCGGCAGGGGAAAAGGCGGGAGAAACCAGGAGATGGCTCTGCGGGTGGCCGAGCGTATCTCCGGACTTTCCGGAGTGGCCTTCCTCAGCGGGGGAACGGACGGCACCGACGGCCCCACCGATGCTGCAGGCGGAGTGGTAGACAGCGAAACGCGCAGTATCGGGACGAAAAAGGGGCTGAACATCCGCAGCTATCTTGACGACAACGATTCCTATCACTATTTACAGCAGGTGGACGGGCTCCTGATGACCGGGCCGACCGGAACCAATGTCATGGACGTACAGATACTTCTCGCAGGAAAGCCGGATATGATTCATAGAAAGTTTGGAATGGCCGCTTTTGCGGCTGTGCTTTTCATGGTTTGCGGAGCATCGGTCTCATTCAGCGCCGAGAAACACGCCGGCGATTTTCTCGCCCTTGGAGCGGGAGCGCGCGCCCTCGGCATGGGAAGCGCTTTTGTCGCAGTAACCGACGGCGCCACCTCGGCTTACTACAATCCGGCGGGTCTCCTGCATTTGAAAACACGCGAGATGAACCTCATGCACTCGGAGCAGTTCGGCGGCCTTGAAAATTATAATACCGTGGCAGGGGGTGCTTCCCTCAATGATCGTGAAGCTATCGGATTCACCCTTCTCCATATCGGGGTGGGGGACATCAAGTATACACGACTGTTCGATCCCTCAAAGGCGCTGAGCGATTCCAACCGCCCGGAAATCGCTTCTCAGCAGGATGCCACTGACCTTGCACTGTTGTTGGCCGGGGCGCAAAAGCTTTCTCCCCGGCTGGGTATCGGCGCTACGGTGAAAATAGTGCGCAGAGCGGTCGGAAATGATACCGCCTTCGGATACGGCATCGATCTTGGCGCACAGTACCGTTTGGGCAATTCCCTCAGCCTGGGAGTGGTATTCAGGGATGTCACGGGAACACAGGTCAACTGGGACGGCCAGCTTTCCAACGACCGCATCGCCCCCACCGTGGATGTCGGCGCCGCATATTACGGGGCAGCACCCTGGATAGGAGGGAATTACATCCTCGCTTCATCCATCGCCTATTTTGGCGACTCTCCCCGGATAAAGGGGATAAACACCATGAATCTGGGATTGGAATACTGGCTCAGGGATATTCTGGCATTCCGGGCCGGGTCTTCCGAAGGAAACGGCACCTTTGGCATTGGACTGGCCAGGCTGCCCCTGATCTCGTCGTCGTCTCTGGATTATGCGTTTCTCTCCCATTCGGAACTTGACAGCACGCACAGGTTATCCATGACTATCAGGTTTTAAGGGCTTTTTAAACAGCGACAAAGTGACAAAGAGACAAACTGTCTGAACCACTGATGCGCGTGATTCAAGTGATAAAAAGATGATGAAAAGTATATAGTCTATTGACTTTGCGTACTTTGCGAGAGAAACTCTTTATGTCCGAGAATAAAACGCCTTCCAATGAAAAAAAACGTCACAAATGCGGATTCGCAGCTATTGTCGGACTTCCGAACGCCGGGAAATCCACCCTGGTTAATCGCTATTTGAAAGAAAAGATTTCCATCGTTTCCCCCAAACCCCAGACCACACGCTCCAATGTAACCTGTATTCTCTCGACCGAAGCATACCAGGTTGTTTTTATCGATACTCCCGGACTCTTGAAGCCGCGCTACCGCATGCAGGAAGTCATGGCCGCCTTTGTCGCCGCGGCTGCAAATGAGGCGGATGTCCTTCTGGCGATCATCGATGCCTCGCGGTTCAAAGGTGAGTTCCCCCCGGCACTGGTCAAATTTGCGGAAAAGGTCCGTTCGAAAAATGTTACTGTGGCACTGAACAAAATCGACCTGATGAAGAAGGCCGCTCTCCTTGAAATTATCGCCCGGACCAGCGGGCTTTTCCCCGGGGCGGAGATTATTCCCATCTCGGCGCTCGAAGGCGATGGAACGGATGAACTGTTCACTGTTATCCTCGACAATCTGCCGGAAGGCCCCAGTCTTTTTCCGGAAGACATAATTTCCAGCGAGCCGGAGAGATTTTTCGTATCTGAGCTGATCCGTGAGGCGATTTTCATCACCATGAAAGAGGAAATTCCCTATGCTTCGGCAGTGATCATCGACAGCTTCGAAGAGAAAGCTGAAAGCGATGTGATAATCGCCTCGATTCTGGTGGAAAAGGAATCGCAGAAACCCATCCTGATCGGGAAAAACGGCTCCATGATCAAAACTATCGGAACAAAAGCAAGACTGGGTATAGAAGAGTTTCTGGGCAGGAAAGTGTATCTTGACCTCCATGTGAAAGTCCGCAGGGACTGGCGCTCCAGCGATGTCTATTTACGGGAAATAGGATTGATAAGGAGATAAGGAAAGAATCCACTTGTTACTATGTAGATGCCGAAACAAGTTCGGCATGACACGGTGCAGTGAGTTGGAGAAAGCCGCTGTCACCCTGAACTTGTTTCAGGGTCTACTGGTATAGCACAAAACTATAGAGTGAAGAAACAAGGAGAATTCATTCTTGGGATCGAAATTGAATATTCTGGTGGTAGGCGGCGGGGGACGGGAACATGCACTTGCCTGGAAACTGGCCCAGAGCGACCTGGTTGGAAAATTGTATGCAGCCCCCGGGAATCCGGGCATTTCAGAATATGCAGTATGTGTTCCTCTCAAGGTTGAAGATGTTACAGGTATAGCGAAGTTTGCGGTATCCGAAAGTATCAACCTGGCAGCGGTAGGACCGGAGATTCCCCTTTGCATGGGGATCACCGATATTCTCGAAGAAGCGGGAATTGCAGTGTTCGGGCCGTCTTTCCGTGCTGCGGCGATTGAAGGCTCCAAGGTTTTCTCGAAAAATCTCATGCGAAAATACAATATCCCGACCGCCGCGTTCGAAGTATTCACTCTCTATGATGACGCTGTTTCCTATGCGCGCGCGCTCGGAGATGACATGTGGGTCAAGGCAAGCGGGCTTGCCGCCGGTAAGGGTGCGGTGTATGCCTCTGATCCTGATGTAGCAGAAAGGATCATCCGGGGCATGATGGTGGAAAGCATGTTCGGGGAATCCGGCTACGAGGTGGTCATCGAGGACAATATGCGGGGCGAGGAAGCTTCAATTTTTGCGGTCTGCGACGGGAAAACGTTCAAAACGCTGGTCTCCTCGCAAGATCATAAGCGCATCTTGGACGGCGACTCCGGTCCGAATACCGGCGGCATGGGCGCCTATGCTCCCGCACCGGTAATCGACCGGAACATGATGCGCCGCATCGAACGGGAAATCATTCAGCCCACCCTGGATGGCATGGCGGCGGAAGGAATCCCCTACAGGGGTCTTTTATATGCAGGCGTAATGATCACAGCGAGCGGTCCACGGGTGGTTGAATACAACTGCCGCTTCGGAGACCCCGAAAGCCAGGCGGTGCTTCCGCTCCTCAAAGGCGACCTTGCCGAGATCATGCTGTCTTCGGCGCAGGGCGATCTTTCCGGTGTTGAGGTCGGAGCAAAAACGGGTTCCGCACTCTGTGTGGTTATGGCTTCGGGAGGGTATCCAGGAACCTGCCGGAAAGGATTTCCGGTGAGCGGTTTGAAAGAAGCGGGTGAGGAGAAAAACGTTAAGGTTTTCCATGCCGGGACTGCCCTTGAGGAAAGCAGGATAGTGACTGCCGGCGGTAGGGTGCTGGGTGTCACCGCATGGAGTGACTCGTTACTCGAAGCTAGAAACTGCGCCTATAGCGCAGTTGATAAAATTTCATTCCAGGATGCTTTCTACCGTAAGGATATCGGGTACAGGGCGTTACAAAAGCAGGATACAGAAGACAGAAGTCAGAAGTCAGAATAGAAGAATAGTCATGTACGCCTCAGCGCGTAAGGAGCTTAATAATGCCGCTGGTAGCCGTTGTGTATGGGAGCGCTTCCGATGAGGGGGTTATGCAGGGGGCGTTCGATACGCTTGCCGAATTTGGAATCGAGTATGAAAAACTGGTTATCTCCGCGCACCGTCAGCCGGAAAAAACTGCGGAATTCGCCCGTAACGCTAAAGAAAAAGGGATAAAAGTGATTATCGCAGGTGCAGGACTGGCTGCAGCGCTTCCCGGGGTAATCGCTTCGCAGACCATCCTGCCGGTTATCGGCGTGCCCATCGGAGGAGGCCCCCTGAACGGGATCGACGCCCTCTATTCCATCGTTCAGATGCCCAGGGGGGTTCCTGTGGCAGCAGTGGGAATCTCCAATGCGCAGAATGCGGCCCTCCTGGCGGTTGCGATACTCGCCGCAGGGGATGAACACCTTTCAAAAAAATTGACCGATTACCGTACCAGAATGAAGTCATGAACAGGACTTCTCACTTGCAAATTCAGCGCGCTGCTGCGATACTGAAAAACGGCGGCATCATCGTTTATCCTACCGAGACCGTGTACGGGATCGGCTGCGATCCGCTCATGGAGGAAGCCGTTGAACAAATCCGGCGCCTCAAACAGCGCGAGAGCTCGAAAGCCATGCTTCTCCTGGCTGATTCTCTCGAAATGGTGGAGAGTGTGACCGGCACTCTTGACCCTATGGCGCGCCGTCTGGGAGAGCATTTCTGGCCGGGACCGGTCACCATGATCCTCAAACCCTTTAAGAAGCTGCCCCCATATCTTTTCGGCTCCTCCGGCGGTGTGGCGTTCAGGGTTACTTCGCACCGTCTGGCGGCATCCATCATTCATGAATTTGGGAGGCCGATAATTTCCACCAGCGCCAATATTACCGGTCAGACGCCTGTTGTTTCTTATGAGCAGGCGGCAGAGAAATTCTTCGGAAAAGTAGATCTGATTTTGGAAAACCCCGAGCCGCTTTCAGGAGAACCGAGCGCTGTTATCGATATCACTTCCGGCCGGGTTGAAATCATCCGGCCCGGGGGCATTGATTTTAAGGAAGTCCAGGAGGTTGCAGTACATGATCCGGCGCAGTAAAATAAACCTTATCCTCCTGATTTCTGCGGTTGTCTGGCTGATGGTCATGGGCCGCATCTATATGGTACACTATGTTAAGAAAGGAGACCCGGAGCTGGGATATTTCAGCTCTGATGTGAAATTCGATTCGGAGACCAAGCAGTATTTCAGCGTATACAAAGACGGGAGAAAAATCGGGTACAAAACTGAGACCCAGTTCAGCTATCCGAATCTGAAAATCTTCCGTGAGGAAACCGTGCTGAAAATGTATGAATCGGGCATTTCACGAGAGATTTTTATCCAGAGCACAACCGGGATCGACTCTGCGACCCTTGCCGCCAAACTCATAAACTGCCGCATTCAATCCGGGTCGCATGTTTATCTGTTCAATGGGGAAGTCAAGGGGGACAGCCTGCTCATCGATGTGAAAAAGAATAATGAATCCCCCTGGCGGAGAGGTTATTTCCCGGTGGATGGGACGATCACTTCAGGCGCAGCGCTCCCCTATATCATGCATCGCATGGCCGACGATACGCTTACAGTAAGTCTCTTCGATCCGGTGGTATTCATGCCCTGTATGGTCGGGATTACCCGTCTGGGAAAAGATTTCCAGTTGATCGGGGGGAAAAGGTACAATCTGGACAGATACATGCTGGATTTCGGAAAACGGAAGGTTTACGCCTGGCTCGATTCAACCGGCAAATCGGTAAAATCCGAAGGAATGCATCTGTTTGGCGAAGGAGTAGGAGCTTTTACCGTAGAAAAATCTCTTGACCGCAACCTGTTCATGCTGCCGGTAGTAAGCGCCTTGGGAAAGGATGTGGTGGACAGCATGAAAGTATACCCAGACCGTGATATTCCGAACCCTCGCCGGCTGAATTACCTTAAAATCGAACTTGACGGCATCCGCGCCGCGAATATCGACGTATCTTCATCCAACAAGGAAGTTGTTTCCCTTAATCCGGTTATTTTCGGGATTTACCGTTCTCCGTTGAAAAGGGAAGGAAATATGTTCGCTAAACCTGCCTCGGAGGTGAAAGACACTACGGTAGTAGGTATAAGCGATTACATCCAGTCGAAAGATGCCCGCATAATCCGCGCAGCGAAAAACATCGTTAAAGCGGAAACAGACACTCTGGCAATGGCGCGAGCAATCAATCGATGGGTATTTACCCTGATGAGGAAAGACCCGGGTATTCATATTTCACGCTCGATCGATATTCTACGGAACATGAAAGGCGGCTGGGATGAGCATACCAAGCTGTTTACCGCTCTCTCCCGGTCAATCGGCATTCCCGCCCGGATTAATATCGGATTGGTCTACGACAATGCCAGTTTCAGGTATCATAGCTGGCCTTCGGTTTTCACGAACGGAGCCTGGCATGATTTCGATCCCTGGTTCGGCCAGGATGAAGCGGATGCCTCGCATGTCACGTTAATCCAGGGAGATTTCGAGCGATTGGTTGAATTAATGCGGCTGTCTAATCGTATATCAATAAAAGTGCTGGAGTACAGGTAAAAAACCATGGAAAACCCGATTATCAGCATCGAAGGAGTTACCAAGCTCTATGGTTCTCTCGCCGCCATCTCCAATCTCACACTGGAGGTGGCAAGAGGTGAGTTCTTCGGCTACCTGGGTCCGAACGGATCCGGAAAAACCACTACTATCAAATCGATTATCGGCCTGGTGCGTCCCAACAAAGGCCGTATTCTGGTGGATGGGATCGATGTGGCTGAGGACCCGATTGCGGTGCGGTCGATTATCGGCTTTGTGCCGGATACACCGTTCATCTACGGCAAGCTGACAGCCCGGGAATTTTTACGGTTTGTCGGCGGGCTTTACCGTATGGAAAAAGACGACATGGAGAGCCGCATCGAGTGGCTTGCCGTTACTTTTCAGATGGCGGGCTGGATAGACCGCCGTACCGAGGAATACTCTCACGGCATGAAACAGAAAGTGGTTATGGCTGCCGCATTCCTGCACCGGCCGAAACTTATCATTGTGGATGAGCCTATGGTCGGTCTCGATCCGCAGAGCGCACGGCTGGTAAAGGACATGCTGATTCTTATCAGAGAGCACGGCGCCACGGTATTCATTTCCTCTCACGATCTTTCCGTGGTGCAGGAACTCTGCCAGCGCATGGCAATTTTATATAAAGGAAGCATTGTCGCGGAAGGCGCCCTTGATGATCTCCTTAAACAGGCGGAGATGGAAGGGGGGAGCTTGGAAAATCTTTTCCTTAAACTGACCGGTAACGATTCGAAAGCGGTATATATGGAATAAACAACAAAAATGTAATTATAATGACAACATATTTTATTGCGTTTCTTTTCAAGATAGATCCTGAAACGAGTTCAGGATGACACGTGTCATGCCGAACTTGTTTCGGCATCTATTTTGAAAATTCAGATTTCAGATTTATTAACCGGTGATCATCATGCAAACCCTGGAAACACTTCTTGTATACAAGCGCAAGCTCTGGGCGTCAATTCTCCTGGACAAAAAAAAGGATGCGCTTATCCGTAACATATCTACCGCCCTGGTACTGGCTCTGCTTCTTTTCGCAGCGTATTTCTTTTTCCACACCTTGATATTTACCTATGTAATCAGCCTTGATGAGATCGGATATCTCCTGATTGACCGCCTTGTGGCTGTGGGTTTTCTGACCTTTTTTTTCATGCTGATCATATCGAGTTTTGTTGCAGCGATAGCCACCCTTTTCCGGTCTGATGAAACAGAGTACCTCTTCAGCACTCCGCTCCCGGTTTTGGAGCTTTTCACCGGAAAATATATAGATACAGTCATTTACAGTTCATGGGCTATTCTGATCATGGGGCTGCCGATTCTCTTCTCGTATGCACGGATTCGTCATTTCGGGGTGTTCGAATACGTTCTTACCGGGTTCTTAATTCTCCTTCCGTTTGTGCTTACCGCCACTGCAATTGGTACCATACTCGCCATTATCGCCATGCTGATTTCCAGAAAATTCAGTCTGAAAAAACTGATTCTGCTCGGAGTCATACTTTTTTCCGGAATAATCTATGCTCTTATCGCATTTTCCCAGCCCACGCAGCTCCAGATACCGTTTACCGAGGATTTCCGGTCGCTGAACCTTTTCATCAATAATTTCCAGTTGAATTCCAACCCCTTCATGCCCAATTTCTGGTTCATCCAGAGCCTCCGCGCCCTTGTGCTCCACGATTACACGAATTTTTTCCTGTATGCAGCGGCGCTTATTTCAACCGCATTCTTTGTCTCCGCGCTTCTCTATATGCTCGTGCATAAGGTATATTTTGCAACCTGGCAGTATTCTCTGGAGGAATCGATTTCCCGCAGGAGAACCCCTTACGGCTCCCTGGCGCCGAAAACCCTGTTCACTTTCAAGCCTGCCGCAAACCAGGAAAATGCCCTGCTCTGCAAAGATATTCTCTTGTTCTTACGGGACCCCGGTCAATGGGCGCAGCTTTTTCTCCTGTTTGCCCTTCTGGCTGTATATTTCTTAAATATCCGGTATGTTCCCAAAGATATAGAAATTGAGAAATGGCGCACCATCATTGCCCTCATGAATCTGGGCTTTTCCGGGTTTGTGCTGGCTACCATGGCGGTGCGATTCATCTATCCTTTGATCAGTCTGGAGGGTACATCATTCTGGGTGATCAATTCAGCGCCTGTCTCTATGAAAACGCTGTTCCGCCAGAAGTTTCTCTCCGCGTTCATCACGTTTTTAATCATTACCGAACCTATGGCGCTTATTTCAGGCTTGATTCTGCATCTGGACATGTTTCATTATACCATAACCATAGGGGGGATACTCCTAATGAGCATTTCCCTTTCTTGTCTGGCAGTGGGTTTTGGCGCCGCATTTCCCTATTTTACTGAGCAGAATCCGAGCCAGATTGCATCGAGCCCCGGCGGGGTACTGACAATTGCGATTTCGCTCGGTTATCTCGGACTGATGATGGGGCTGATATCGGTTCCTGCATACAAATATACAGGATATCTTGTTTCCGGGGGCATATATCCGGCTTTTGCAATCCTCGTTTCCGCAGTTCTTGTTCTCATTCTCAATGCAGTCGTGATCGCTGTCCCTCTCCGCATGGGATATCATTCACTGATAAGGAGAGAGTATTGACATGGTCCGTGTTTCGCGCTTTATCGTTTTATTGCTTCTGGTTTTGCCCGGTGGTAACAGCCGGGCTCAAAGTGAATCAGGTCCGGTTAAAATACGGGTTAATCGGCTCGTATTCGGCCCCGGGAATCGCTATGCCTTTTATTTACCCACCTTTGAGTTCCATGTCCAGTTCCAGGATCAGTTCAATATGTTCCGGAGCGCCATCACTGCAGATTATGATTATAAGCGTCAGGATATGGGCTTCGGAATGAGCCATGCTTTATACCGGTATATCATCAATCCCGGCATCTCGGTGGAGGATAACCTTTATTTCCGGAAAGTGTTCAACGATTCGACCGGTATCTGGAACAGAAACCAGTCGGTGACCCCTTTTCTCGTGCATGAACTGGCCAGGGATTCCTATGTGGGAATGGAATTCAAGTTTGTACAGGAATGGTCGCCTAAAATACGGCAGGGTTCGAATATCGTGCGGTACTATGACCGCTCGATTAAAGTTTTTTACATTAATCAGGTTAAAAAGAAAAATCTCTGGAACAACGATGTCTACTATATTTCCTTCGAACGATCCTTTAAAATTTTGAAAGGGAGCTATAACTACCTGCTACTTGAAACACTCCTCCAGTATGGAGTGGAATTGAACCGCTATATTCGTTATAAAAATGTCATCAGCTTCCGCGGGAATCTGACTCCGCAAAAGTCGCCGCTGTTTTTCCTGGGCGGCCTTTCCAACCTCATCGGATTTGAAAACGACGAGTTCTGGGGCCGTCAGGTCAGCTATATTCAGAATCTATTCGAGGTTAAACCTTACCCAAATTTCGAATTTTCCATAAGTCATGGGCAATTCAGACGTCTGGCTCTGCTTTTACAGCTCGATGCCGGAAAGGTCAGCGGGGCTCCGGATATACCGGATATCCGGCCCCAGGATGAAAAATGGAAATTTGGCTTGGGAATTGGTCTTGGTGTAAACACAGACCTTCCTCACATGTCGAAAACGGACCTGCATTTCATGTTTGCATTTCCTTCTACCGATCCGAAAAATGTTAAATTCTATGCCGGGTTTGGAGGCTGGGTTAATTGATGATAAAAAGATTTGTTTTGCTGTTTGTTTGTACCGGTAATATCTGTAGAAGTCCGACCGCTGAGGGGATCATGAAAGACATGGTGCTGGATGAAGCCGAGCATCACCGGATCATCCCCATGGAAATCTTGTCCGCCGGTATTAATGCACCGGAAGGGCAGCCGGCTTCACGGTTTGCGGTAGAAGTTGCCGCCGAGCATGGAATAAGCTTGAATTTTCACCGGGCAAGACTCTTTTCCCCGGCCCTGGCGAAATATGCGGATCTCATTCTCACCATGGAAAGATATCAAACCGATTATATCCGTTCACACTATCCCGGAGTGGAGCAGGTATACAAATTAAAAAATTACCCCCGCGAGATTTCTTCAGGTTATGGATATTCAGATATACCTGATCCGATCGGGCAGAGCCTGGATGTATACAGGGCAGTGTTCGATGAAATAAAATTCGAAGTGGAAAGGGTGTCCCAGATAATTTTTCCACTTGTTTTAAAAACATATGGTGATGTCTGAAAAAAACGAGGGAGTGAGGTGCCAGCAAACGAATCCTTAGAGCACCAGACTATTTCCGCCTACCTAATTACCAAGAACGAAGAGAAGCATATCGGCGCTGCACTGGCAAGCGTATCCTGGATGGATGAAATCGTGGTCATTGATTCCGAAAGCGCCGATAAAACGGTTGAGATAGCCCGGAAAGCCGGCGCCAGGGTGGTGAATGAGCCGTTCCGCGGATTTGTTGAGCAAAAGAATCTGGCAATGAATATGTGCAAAAGCGACTGGGTTTTTAATCTGGATGCGGACGAAGAGGTGACTTCCGCGCTCCGGCAGTCCATCCTTGAAGTGTTGAAAAATCCGAAAACCGGTTCGGAAGCTTCAATTTTCACCGTTACCCGTAAAACCTGGTATATGGGCCGATGGATTCTTCACTGCGGCTGGTACCCCGAATACCGGGAGAGGCTTTCAAAGCGGGGAGCGGCAAGATGGGAAGGCGAGATGCTGCATGAAAAACTGCGGGGCCAGGAAAAAATCGGGCGTCTTGCCGGAGACCTTCTGCACCGCCCCTATGCCGATCTCGGGGAGCACCTGGAGAAAATGAACCTGTATACGGATCTCTGGGCCAGGGTTGAAAAAAACCGTGGCCGTAAAGCTCATTGGACAGATATACTTTTCAGGCCGGCAGCCTCTTTCATAAAGATGTATGTACTGCGCGGCGGATTTCTGGATTATGGTCCAGGCCTGATTGCTTCAATCATGGGCGCCTGGTATACATTCCTGAAATATGCGCGTCTTCTCGAGCTTTCCAGAAATTCGAAAATATTTAGAAATTATTGAAAAAAACACTTGACAAACCTAACAAACGTTATTATATTAAATACAAAACAAAACATGAAATATTTTTTTGAAAATTAAACAAACATTCGTTAGCTATTTTTTCATAAAGGGAAAATAATGTTAACCCCAAAAAAAAGGAATAAAATAATTCGCTTATCGAGTTAACTCCGCATAGGTAATAGTGGAGGTATTCAGACAAGCAGTTAAGAGTCTGTCAGTAATCAGTAATTCATTGAATCGCCGGTTAAAGCGATAACAAAATTCATTCAGGTAACTTTGAAGATGTT
>JAUYCD010000179.1 GCA_030692375.1 Candidatus Latescibacter sp.
CAGACCGGGAAACGCTGGTCGGGCTTCCGGTTCTCGCTGGTGGACGGCCGGGCGCGCAATATCCGGAAATACGGGAAACCCGAGTGGGCGCTCACCGAGAACCTGCTCACCTGGTTCAAGAACTGCGGGCAGTCGCCGGTAGATATGATCGACCAGATTCGTGACTTCCGAATCCTGAAAAACGGCCCCGACGAGGCGGTGTTCTATTTCAAGAGCGCCGACGCCAACGACCGCGCCCAGTCTGAGTACACCGTCCGGGTTCCCGCAAACGCCCCGGCCATGACCATGCAGGTTTCCACCAAATTCACTGTCCTTAAGTACTGGCCCTACACAACGAACCAGTTCTTCGACGTTTTCCCCTTCCGCGGCGTGGACCCGCGCGAGTGGTGGTATGACTCAGTGCTCTGGTTGACTCCCGATAACCGGGTCAAGTGGGAGAGTACCCGCAAGTGGACCTTCGAGGGCGACACCAAACTCACCCAAATCACCGGGGACGGCTTCTTCGCCCTCTGCAGTTCCGACAAAGGCAACATGCTCATGCTGAACCGGAATTTCAAACCGCGCCTGCCGGTGTCTTACATCATCTGCGGCAACTATATAGACTACCACATGGACGTGCACTTCCTGGATGCGAACGGAAAGCCCAAACTCCCCGAGAAAGGCTTCACGATGAGCATGGATTATGAAATGGCGCTTTGGGGCGACAGCGGGGCTACACGCGAAGAGATCATCGAGATCGGAAAGCGAAGCTTGAAGGCGGGGAAACTCGTGCTGCCGGAGAAGGTGGCCCAGAACCGGAGGTAGCTGTTCTTTTATATTTTCGACCAGTAGTGTCCGGTTAAAATAAAATAGAAATGGGCAATGTCCTTATTCTGTATATATTTAGGTAGACAAATACCATTAATCGATACAGAACAGGAGGATTGCCCATGATTAGAAATACGGTATTTTCACAGCTTATGCAACTCATTTGTCAGTACCGGTTCAAAAAATGTGTTGATCAGTATGAAGGAGACAAGTACACCAAGCGATTTTCATGCTGGCAACAACTCATTGTGCTGTTATTTGCCCAGGCAAAGAGTCTAACAAGCCTTCGTGACATTGAACTCAGCCTGAAAAGTCACATGAAGAAGTGGTATCACCTTGGGCTTAAAACGGTGGCAAAGAGCACCCTGAGTGACGCAAACAATAATCGCAACGCCGATATTTTCCGTGACACTTTTTATTCGTTGTTAGAAAAGTGTCGCGAGCTGTCTCCCCGTCATGGTTTCAGATTTAAGAATCCCTTGTATTCGTTTGATTCAACGCTCATTGACGTGTGCTTGTCTCTGTATCCCTGGGCAACATACCGTACGAAGAAAGGCGCGTTCAAGTTACATACCCTGCTGGATCATAGCGGGTATTTGCCATCGTTCATGGTAATTACCGACGGGAAAACCCATGATATAAACGTCGTGAAAGACGACTCATACGGTTTCCCGTCTCTCTCACCGGACAGCATACTTTTAATCGATCGTGCCTACATCGACTATAACTGGCTGTATTCATTGACTCGATCTAAGCTCTTTTTCGTCATGAAAGCAAAAAGCAACATGAAGTACACAGTTCTCGGACAGCAGGAAGTCACCAAAAATAAAGGCATCGTATCAGACTGCCTTATTATGCTCTCCGGTGTCGCCTCACATGAAAACTATCCGGATAAGCTCCGCATGGTTACCTATATTGACCATGAAACAGGAGAACTCTATGTGTTCATTACCAACAATTTCAAACTTGCAGCCCGTACCATTGCTGATCTGTATAAATCACGCTGGCAAATAGAAACATTCTTCAAGTGGATCAAGCAGAATCTGAAAATCAAATCGTTCCTCGGAACTAGCAAGAACGCAGTCATGTCTCAAATCTGGGCCGCCATGATATACTATCTCCTGCTCTCGTTCATCAAATTCCAAACAAAATGCAGGCATTCTCTCCATGAATTAACCCGTATCGTCGGAGAATTACTCCTTGATAGCATCTATCTCGTTGAAATACTTACCATTCCTTTCGATAGATTCAAGACAATTACTCAAAAACAGCAACAGTTGTCTTTACCTCTCAAATTTTAACCGGACAGTTATGA
>JAUYCD010000180.1 GCA_030692375.1 Candidatus Latescibacter sp.
AATGTGAAGGTGTAACTTTTTTAAAAAAACCAATTAAGCCTTGTATTGCAGTCTTTTAAGTCCCCCTTTGGGGGATTTAGGGGGCTGTAGTTTTAACGTTAACAGAGACTAAAATCTCTTTTACATGCATAATTCGGGTTAAAGACTGAAAGACTAAGCGTAACAGTTTTTAACAATTATATTTCACTTACATATTATTATATTTACCATGTTAAGTTCCCCTTTGGGGGATTTAGGGGGCTGCTTTCCAAAATTAGGCATAAGTATTTGTTTAAAAATAAGTTTAGATAGTACTTACGTAACTTTATGAATAATCCGGAATAATGAGGGTAAAATATAAAAAATCTCCCGCAAAGTTCGCAAATAAAGAATCCAGGAGAAAAGCATAGACTTTGGAATTTTCTTTTACTCTGTCACTTTGCAGCTTCTTTTAATATCCCTCCGCCAGAGAGGATGATCCCCTCGGGTCGGCGGCGCCGAAAAATATTTTGCCCCGGTGCATGATAGTCTGCGTACAGCCCATGTATCCCCGTACTTCCACCTTGTAGCCGCTTTCCATCAGACGGCGCAGGGTGACCTCATTCAAACCTTTCTCGACATAGAGAACATCGGGCATCCACTGGTGGTGAATACGGACTGCATTCGTGGCGTCGGCTATGTTCATCCGGTGATCCAGCACATTCATGATCACCTGCAGAGTAGTGGTGATGATTCTGCTCCCTCCCGGGCTTCCGGTTACCAGGTATGCTTTGCCGTCCTTGAGTACTATGGTCGGGGTCATGCAGGAGAGCATCCTTTTCCCCGGCTCTATTGCATTCGCGGCGTC
The DNA here is from genome assembly GCA_030692375.1 of Candidatus Latescibacter sp. Classification (NCBI taxonomy): domain Bacteria; kingdom Pseudomonadati; phylum Candidatus Latescibacterota; class Candidatus Latescibacteria (ex Chuvochina et al. 2023); order Candidatus Latescibacterales; family Candidatus Latescibacteraceae; genus Candidatus Latescibacter; species Candidatus Latescibacter sp. The sequence goes on from JAUYCD010000180.1 coordinate 827, forward strand.
TCCGAGGAGGCCATAAGCATTGGACGCGCCGACCTTGGCGGAGAAATCATCCATTTCGTCGTTCAGGAGAATTCCAGTCCCGGCGGCGGTAATGCAGGCGCCATAGCTGAAATTCAGCGTATACGTATTGGCAACCGCATTGCCGTATCTGTCCATGACCGAATAGTGGGTGGTCTGATCGCTTTCATAGCCGCCCGGATTCCCCGGCAGTATTTCGGCGCTTGGAGTCACCTTCCTGAGATCGATTTTCTTCAGGAGGTCATCGGCGTAACGCCTGGAGGTAAGACCGGCCGCAGGCACCTTTACAAAATCCGAATCGCCCAGGAATTTTGAGCGGTCGGCATAGGCCAGTTTCATGCATTCCACCATCAGGTGGATGGTTTCCGGGGTGTTGCATCCGAGGGAATCCACCGGAAACTGCTCCAGAAGGTTAAGCATCTGGATGAGATGAACACCGCCGGAGCTGGGAGGCGGCATGGAGTAGATGTCGTATCCCCGGTAGACGCCGTGGACAGGTTTCCGTATGACCGGATGATAGGCCGCAAGGTCTTTCGGTGTGATAAGGCCGCCGTTCGCTTCCATGTCGGCGGTGATTTTCTTTGCGATGCTCCCGCTGTAAAAAGCCTGGGGGCCATCCCTGGCGATTTCTTTAAGGCTCCAGGCCAGGTCTTTTTGCACGATACGCTCGCCTGTCTCGTAAGGTTCGCCGCCCTCCTTGAAAAAAACCGCCATGCTGGCCGGATAGTTTATCATCTCTTTTTTCGCGCCGAGGAGAGAATCATGCAGATATTCATCCACGATAAAACCCTTATCCGCCAGCTCGATTGCCGGTTTCAAAGCTTTTGAGAGGGGAATCGTACCGTATTTCTTCAGCGCCAGGGCGAGACCGGCCACAGTCCCCGGCACTCCCACCGCCTGGTAGCTGTAGGTCGATTTACGGGGGATGACAGCGCCGTCCTTATCGAGATACATATCCCGTGAGGCCGCTTGCGGGGCTTTCTCACGGTAATCGATGGCAATGGTCTCATGGGACCTGGCCAGGTGTACCAGCATGAAACCTCCTCCGCCAAGGTTCCCGGCGGAGGGCAGGGTAACCGCCAGCGCAAATCCGACAGTCACAGCGGCGTCAACCGCGTTTCCCCCTTCCCGGAGAACTTCCAGACCCGCCCGGGTCGCCAGGGCATGCTGGCTGGATATCATACCGTTCCGTGATTCGACCGGCTGTACTGTTCCCGGTGCGGGAAGTTCAGCCCGTGATGTTCCTGAACTAAACAACAGGAGAATAAGCAACGGTAGAATATTAATGAGGAAGACTAACTTTTGGGGAAAATTGGTTTCTGCTTTCTTTTGTTTCAACGCGCCCGGATTCATGGATTCTCCTCGTATTGCGGCTCTGGTGATCGGACGATGTCATGCCGAACTTGTTGCCGCTTTGCGGGAACGATAATACCGTTTCGGCATCTTTATTTTTGACAGGATTTACAGGATTAACATGATTCTATTTTTATAAGTCTCTTTGAAGGGTTCATCGCGCTGGATTATATCTCACCAGCCAGCGCAGAATAAAACCCGTCAACTGAATTTGAGAATCGGTATTCTCTGCAGTCAGGACATCCGCATTCTGTCCATAGAAAGATTTCACCATCCCGGTCACCCGATCACTTAGCTCCGTGGAAGCAGGCTTCCCGTCTCCGTCCAGAGCATCCACAAGCATGCAGGGGCGGGGAGCGAGAAGTCCCAGGAGATCCGGCAGATCATAGGAAAGGAGCGCGGAAGGCACAATGGTGGAGCCGATTCCCTGATCATAAAACCGGTGATGCAGGATCGATTCCCAGGAAAGCGGAGATTCGACCAGCGCCAAAGCGGAAAGGGATTTTTCGAACGCAGCGGCATGGATAAGCGCGGGGCCGGTTAAGCCCCGCGAAAGGGCGGATAGTTTGCCGGGCGCCGCATCAGGCCGTAAAGCCAGATACCGCAGGGCGCGGGATGCTGCCCCGGCCTGGATTCCGGTCACACTGCCGCCGATGAGCTGGGCGCCGAAAACGAGGTTATAGCTTATCCCCCGGATGACCGAATCATCGCCCTTTACGCTGCTTGACAGCTCCCCGAAGCCGGGAAGATCTACCGCCAGTACAAGATACCCGTTGCGTACGAGCGATTCGACCAGCCCGCCGGTCCCGGTATCGCTCTCTTTACCCTTCTGACTCACATACAGTACCCCCGGATGTTTTCCTCCGCCATCCGGAACAAATGCCAGCGCCGGTATAGGGAGTGGTGCTTCGGCGTCGATGATCAGTTTCTCGATAGAATACCCTTCATGCCGAAACCTCCCGGCAAAAACCGTTTCGGAGAGCTTTTTCGCCTGAGAAAAACCGGAGAGAGCCTGAACAGCCCTGCGGACTTTTTCCGAGTGCACTGCCGCCTGTTTCCGGGAATTTTCAAGATTCTTGAGAATGCTTTGAGAGTCATCTCGGATGAAGTCATAGACGGTTTTTGAACCTGCGGAGGCTGTTTGTCCGGTCGAGGTGACCTTGAGAAGCTCCGGGTGGATCGAAGGGATGGTTTCATCATCGGGGCTGCCGCTCACACCGAAGGTTTTCATGAAAAACGCATATACCCGCTCACGATTCAGTTTTGTAGATTGATGGGGGGCGTCATCCTCGATCATCCGCAGGTTCTCCTCCGCTCCCAGCGCCTTGAATGCGGGGCGGGCCGCCTGAACAGTCTCACGGGCGCCCTGGATGCTGAACATGTCGCGGGTGGTGGTGACTATCAAGGTCGGTTTAGGCGCGCGGGCCAGGATGAAATCGCCGTGGTCGAGTCCGGACGAAATCTGACCGAGCAGGTTCTGCTCCGCATCCTGCGGGCCGATGGACTGGAAAAGGCGGCGGAAGCTGGTTATGTAACATTCCGGGGCTGCCGCGGCAATCCGGCTGTCCATGGCGCCGATGTACGCCGACATAGTGCCTCCTCCGGAACGGCCGTGCACGCCGATCTTTCCGGGATCGACATCCGGCCTCGCAACAAGATAGTCAATCGCCCGGATGCCGTCCCAGAGGCGAACCATGGCCATCGTCCGCCCCAGGAGAAGATAGGGGAGACCGGCATAGGAATGTTCGTTCGTCGGCCCCCCGATGACCGATGTATTCTTCCGGGGGTCAAAGTATTGCAGACGCTCGCCCTGACCCACCGGATCGATGGCGAAAACCGCTATCCCCTTGCGGGCAAGGTTGAGGATCACTGCCTGATACGGCTCCGACCTAAACCCGTCCACGGAATGGCCGCAAACATACAGGACTACGGGAAGCCTCCCCTTTGCCTGCGCCGGTTTGAAGAAACAGCCGGTAACCTGGAATCCGGGGCGCGACTCGAAAATCACCTTCTCAACCTTAACCCCCTCATGCTCGAATTCCCCGGTTGTGCGGGCGTTCAGCGGTGTTTTTTCCGGCAGCGGGCCGAATGCATCACGGAGTTTCTGCCTGATGCCGGTAATATATCCTTTCCATTCCTCGGGGGTTTTGATTCGCGCCAGGGCGGCATCGCGACTGTCAAGGTATGAATAGGCTTCACGCACAATCTCGTTATAGAGCGCCTGGTCGGCCCCGGCATACTGCCTCCAGCCTTTCAGGACAGTGAGGTCTTCCGTCTGCGCGCAGGCGTTTGCGGAGAAAAGAAACATAAAGATTGCTGAGATACAGAAGATTGGAATAGAACGAAAGAGCAAGGACAAAAGGGTTTTCATTGCATCCTCCCAAGTTATAAAAGGGCAGTATCAAATGTCGTCGTATTTGATTTCTGGAAGATACGAGGATTTTTTCGGTTTGACAAGCGTTGAGAAAATGTTGTTAGTCATACATCCCCTCTCTTAAAAAAAGGGGGTGCTTTACAAGCGTAATCTATAAAAATAACTTGACCTTGCCTATTCTTCATGGATACCTTGAGATGCACCAAGGAAACAGTAATGTACCGGTCATTGAAACCATTCAAATTCATCCGGGTGAACTATGAGAAGACGTCATTTTATGCAAACCGCGCTGGCGCTGCCGCTTGCAGCCGGCTGTTCCGCCATGAAACCCTCCCTGCACGGCCCCGGCCTCGTGGACACACCGGAAAAGAGGCAAACATATCTTTCGAAAATGCTGAAAGCCCTTGTCACCGATCTTGGCCCGCACCCCATCGGTTCCCCGCAGTTTGACAAAGCGCTGGCGATAGTTAAAAAGGAGCTGGAATCGGCCGGATTCACAACTACGCTCGATACCATCGAATTCAGCCAGTGGGTTTTGAGAACCAAAGTGGATTTAACTGTCGGCGGGAAAGCGGTGGAAGCCTGCCCCAGCCCCGGTACTCGGGGCACTTCGCCGGAAGGTTTGACCGGGACATTGAAGAAGAATGCCAGCGCGACGATTCCTTACTACCTTATCGATTCCGCCGGAAACACTATCGCAATTGTCACCATTGCCCCCAAAGGCAAAGCTTGTCCGCGGTCGTGGATGACCTATGACAAGGAACCGGGAGGTATTACCAATGTATGTGTGGGAAAACAGGATGTTTCCATTCTCGAAGCGGCTGTATCCGAAAAGACTCCGGTTCATTTACACTATATAGTCGATTACATTCCCGGAAAGAAAACCAGCAATCTGATCGGCACCCTTCCCGGTGAAAGCCCCGACCAGATCGTGTACTATGCGCACCTCGACACAACCTACAACGCTCCCGGCGCCAATGATAACACTTCTTCCGTGATCATGCTGCTCATGATCGCACATGCGCTTTCGGGTACCCGTCCTAAAAAGACAGTGAGGATCATGGCCACCACCGGGGAAGAATATGCCTGGCTGGGGGTGAAACACCTGGCACAGACATGGAAAGCCGACGGCACCCTGCAGAAAATAAAATTCATCGCCTGTTTCGACGGGGTAAGCTGGGGCCCGGATATGTCGATCATCACCAAAGATAAAGAACTGATGGATATCCTGCTCGCCATAACGAAAGATCTGCATCTCAAAGGCACGCCGGAATGGAGAAATGGAAGCGATAGCGGCCGTGAAACCCGCCCTCTTCGGGATGCGGGTCTCACCGCCCGCGGACTTGTATGCGATTCGGTGCCGGACAGCGATATGAACGCCATCACCTGGCACCGCCCGGAGGATGTGGCTGCCACGGTAAGATTCGAGCCGGTAGAGATCGCCTTCCAGTTGTTCAAAGAGTTCCTGAACCGGATTCAGAATATGTAAAAAGAAGAGTATCAAAAGTCTGATAACCCGAACGATTCATGAAATATTTTTCGGATTATACACAAACAAATTTTCTTGATACTATCTTATTGTAATTAATTATTTTATAAACTCACCCCCTGACCCCCTCTCTTATAAATAATAGAGGGGGAAACCCCGTGGCCTTTCTCAAGCCATTTGTTATGAGGCAAAGAGGGGTCTTCCCCTCTATTGCTTGCAAGAGAGGGGATTATGGGGTGAGTTAAAAAGAGGTATGAATAAATAAACGTTTGTTTAAATTTTACATAAACTTGATCTCATCCGCTCTCACCAAGTCCGGGTTTTTTTGAGCTGTTCGATCTGCCAGGGGGTGAGCTTTTTCCCTTTTTCTTTCAGCCAGGTGTCGAAATCCCGCTCGATGGGTTCGGACCATCTGCTGTCGATCTGGCCGGGGGTGTATTTGCCTTCACGAAGCCTCTGATGGCCGAAATCATCCCTATACCGTATCAGCTCGGAGGTTTCCACAACCTCTTCCGCAAGGTGCGCCGGGATGAAGATCACTCCCTCGGCGTTGGCCAGCACAACATCGCCGGGCATGACCGTCGCCCTCCCGATCCGTATGGGCGAGTTGATTCCCATGAGCATGACATCCACCAGGAACGAAGGGTCCCAGCCGCGCACGAATACCGGGAAATCCGCGATTTCATTTATGCCGCGCAGGTCGCGGCAGGCGCCGTCGATGATGATTCCGGTTCCGGTTTTCGTCTTGATGGAATTGCTCAGGTTGTCACCTGCGTAGGTTCCTCCCACAATCTTGCCGAACAGGTCGACTACCAGAACATCACGCTTGACCAGGGTGTCTATGATCCATGAATTTTGGGCGCCGATCCGTTTTTCCTTTTCCCCGCGTGCTTTGATGACATCGTTCACATCGGGCCGGAGGGGCATGAAAACGCCGGTCACTGCTCTCCCCACCAGATTGGGGCTGGGAATGTTGATTGTCCAGTTACCTTCGAACTGATCGTTGAATCCGTATTTTCGAAGCACAGACCATGCCTCCTCGATGGAGACATCCTTCATTCGGTCAAGGATGGCGTCAGGCACTTTGGGACGGCCGTCGGCGAAACGCTCTCCCTTGTAGAGCGGAGTATAATCAAGGAGGTCCTGTTTGTTAAAAACGCCTACCTGCGCATTGGCGCTGCTCCAAACCGCACACCATAAAAAAACGGCGGCGGTTCCGGCCAGAAGACTTTTACATAGTATGCTCATGTTGCTCCTTAGATCCTGAAACGAGTTCAGGATGACACGTGTCATGCCGAACTTGTTGCCGCTTCGCGGGAACGATGAAACCGTTGCCGCAGGCGGGAACGGTGAAACCGTTTCGGCATCTATGATTATTACCAACAATAAATTACATGAATTATCAGCTTTCTATTTCTTTTTCTTCGCCGTCCACTCGGCATTCCAGAATTCACCCATTTCCACCGTTCCCTTCATCGTGTCGCCATCGACCACGCCGGTGTAATGGAAGCTCACCGTGAGGGCCTCATTTTTCAGACGGCCGGTGAAATCCACCGTATTGTCCCTGACCGTACCCCGAAGTGTTCCTTCCTTAATTTCTCCACGGTAGGTTCCGGAAATGGCGGCGTCCTTCTGCGTGATGATCGCGATATGTTTCGCTGTACCACGGACAAAGGATAGGGTAATTTCCCAGGTTCCGTCGATAGTCGCCGCTTTCTCCTGGGCGGTGACGGCTGCGGGGAGAAGCAGGGAAAGAGTCACCAACAGAGATATTGTATATTTTACATTCATGTACTCCCTCTTATGAAAGACTCGTGAAAAAGCTTTTCCCTATGAGACAGCCTTGGACAGAACCTCCGCAATCCGCCGGGCGACGACGATTTCGTCCCCCTTTTCCATCATGTAGGACATAATGGAGAGTCCTTTCCCGTTAAGGGACATATAGATGCGGGGAATTCCCTCGCTGAGCTGACTGTTCGCCTCATCCGGGGTAATTTTTACCCTGCTCTGATCCCATGAGATATCCATGGTGGGCGCCACATTCGAGCGGCGCGTAGGCTGGTTGACGGTAAAGGTTACCGTTGGGATTTTTGCGGCCCGGTTTCCGATATAGTTCAGCTTGCGCTCCCACTCACGGAACTCGGCTTTGTGGTCGCGGTGGTTCACCCACATGTCGACTGCGGTGAGAAGGCCGATGATCTCCCCCTTATCGACCTTCATGGGACGGCCGAACGCGTGGTGCGGCGACATGTTGAGAAACGCGGCCCGGCAGAGGTCCTTCCGTCCGAGGAGCAGCCCTGCGCTCTGGGGTCCGCGCAGACATTTTCCGCCGCTGTAGGCAACAAGGTCTGCGCCTCCCTGCAGGTAGCGGTTCGGGACATCCGGGCGCTCGGCGGCGGCGTCCACGAGCACAGGGATGCTGTGACGCTTTCCGATTGCCACGATTTCCTCAAGGGTGATCCTGCCGTTGTCCAGCGCCTCGCCGAGGACGAAGATCATGGCGGTTTTGTCTCCCGCCGCATGTTCCATCGCATCGGCCGAGTTCACTTCGACCATTTTCGCCCCGGTCATCCACACCGAGCGGTCGTATACAACACGGTGAGAGGTATGGATGAGCACCTCGTTCTTCATCCCTGTGGTGTCGGGAAGCATGGACATCTTCTCCGGGTCGGCGCCGGCCATACAGGCCGCGGTTGCGCCGGTGATGGCGCCGGCCGCGCCGGAAGCGATTATGCCCCATTCGGCTCCGGTAAGCTCGGCAAGACGTTTGCCTGCGCCTTCCATGAGCTCGTCCATGTGCACGTAATGTTTCCCCGCTTCGTCCATGGCCGCTTTTACTTCGGGGAGCATGAGAGAGCCGCTCAGGATGGTCATTGTCCCCCAGCAGTTGATGACAGGGCGTACCCCGATGGATTCGTAGGTGGTGTGTAGCCCTTTCGTCCCGGAAGCAGCTTCAGCCCTGCTTCCGGCAAGCCCGGCCAGCGCTGCAAGCCCTGTGCCGCGAAAAAATCCCCGGCGGGAAAGAAGGCCGAAAAATCCATTTCCTTTATTGATTTCTTTCATGTGCAAACCTCCGGCTTTATTCCGTTTTCGTCTTTGCCGCGATGAACGATGCCCGTACCTTCACATCGTTCTTTTCATACCCTGAGTTTGGCATGAGACAGGTGCGGACTCCGGGGCCTGCGGAGAAAAATTCCTTGTACACATTGTTCATGGGAGCATAGTCGTTGATATCTTTGAGGTAGACATGGCCGGAAACGATGTCTGCGAATCCAAGCCCGGCGGCGGTAAGAACGTCCTGATGGTTGCGCGCCATTCCGCGCACCTGCTGTTCGATATCGGCCGGAACCGCGCCCGTGGAGATGTCAAATCCCGAAAGAGAGGATATATAGAGAGTATTTCCCGCCCAAACCGCGGGACTTGCGGCCAGTGCGCTTTCTCCGGGAATGGATTTCATATCCGGGGGACGTACTGCTTTACGGTCTTTGAGGTTCGTAGCTGCCCAGCAGGTAAGCTCGACATGCGAGCCGCCCGGAATCCAGTCCACGAACACAGAAGCGAGCGCCGGCTCATCCCCGCGTTTGAAGAATTCGCTGTAGACCTTGGCCGCGACAGCGTAGTTTTCATAGCTGTCGAGGAAAAGGTGCATCATGACCGTGTGACGGAAGTCCAGCCCGGCCTCCTTCAGCGTAGCCTGCACATTACGCATGGTCTGGCGGACCTGATCCTCGAAAGCTGCCGGATGCCCGCCGCCGGGAAGCTGGTCGCCCTTGCCGGAGATATAGAGCATGTCTCCCGCTATGATGCCAGGTGTAAAAGGGAATCCTTCAGGCGGTGTCCCGACAGGCTTCACACCCTTTGGGTCGGCATAGGCGATGCAGGTGATTTCGATGCGGGAGTCGCCGGGAACCTGGGGCACTCCCAGCGTAGTGCGCGCGGGCGGATTTTTGGGGAAGAATTCAGCGTAAACCTTGTTGAATTCCGGATAATAATTAGGGTCTTCCAGGTAACAGAATGAATGGACCACGCTGTTCATGTCGAGACCAGCGGTCTGGAGCGTCTTCCGGACCTCGTTCAGGCAGTTTCGGACCTTGCCTGCGATTTCCTCGTCGGGTTTGTAGTCACCCTTTCCCGCAACATACACGGTATTTCCCACCATAACGCCCGGCGCGAAAAGACCGGCAGGGCGTTTTCCGTCCGGTGTGAGGAATTTCTTCACAGGGAGCTGGGCAAAAGCGGGGAACGCCGAGACGAAGAGAAAGGTAAGTGGAAAGAGCCATAGACAGTTTTTAATCATGGTACGGTTCTCCTGTTTTATATCTTTACGGAATTTTTCTCGATGTACTTTTCCACCTCGGTTTTACCCTCCGGGCGGCGCTGATTGATATAGTAGAAGCATTCGGCGTACTTCAATCCGTGCTCCTTGCCGTTGCGCTCCTCGTCGCCGAGCATGAAATGGCGGATGTAATCACGGTCTGCGGTACGGTCGTCATTGCCGAGAATGGGGAGCTTTTTCCCCTGTTTCGCAAGGCTCGCACGGAGGAGAGAGCCGGAATTCCCGCCTCCCTGGGAGCGGCACTCTGCAATGGAGTCGATTTTTTTCTCCACGTACGAGCCGATGTCCACTACACGGTTATAGGGCTGGCCGGGACGGCCCACGAAGTAGTAGCGCTCCAGGACGCTGTGGGGCTGGATACCCGCCTCGCGGTGCTCCGGGTAGTCATTACCCATACCGGACATCCAGCAGGCTTCTTCCGCCACCCGTCCGGTCACCCAGTGATCTGGATTCTCCTCGCCGTGCCCCCACGGATTGAAAGTGACAACCGTATCCACTTTCAGCATCCGAAAGATGAACACCAGCCGTGAACGGAATTCCAGCGTGGAGATGGAGTTCATATCGTGGTTGCGATAGTAGAGGTCGTACACATCGGAGAAGCCGACAACCTTCGCCATCTTGAAATGCTCCTCCTCATTGCTCTTGATATTACGGTTCGTGGTGCCGGGGCCGCAGCGCTCATCGTTCGTGGTGCGGATGATGTAGCCGGTATATCCTTCACCGATGAGCTTGGCGCAGGTCCCGGCGCAGTAGTAGGGGATATCGTCCAGATGGGCGTGAATGGCCGCGAAAACCTTTCCTTTGTGGGGCGTCCCTTCGGCGTCCTTTTCCACCACGATTTCCCCGATATCGGATCTGCTCATATAAACTCCTTATTTCAGCGGCACAGCGTTCTTTTTAATGTAATCGTCCATGGTCGGAGCGTAGCTCGCCCCCGGGCCGATGTAATGGAACGCTTCGGCATATTCGACGCCGTATTTCTTGCCGAGCGCCCTTTCATCCTCAAGGAGGAACTGCTTCACATATTGGAAATTGGCGGTATCGTCGCTGTCTCCCAGCACAGGGAGTTTCTTCCCCTCCTTAGCCAGGCGGTCGCGGAGCTTTACTCCCGCTCTGCCGGCGGGGCCCTGGGACTTGTTGGCCGTATTCGATCGTACCATTTCGTCCACATGGGAGCTGATGTCCACAATGCGGTTGACAAGCTGTGGCCCGCGGGCATGGTAATACTTTTCACGGACGCTGCGGGGCTTGATGCCAGCTTTGAAGTGTTCGGGGTAATCCTTGCCGCCGCCCGCCATCCAGCAGGCCGCCTCCACTGCCTGTGCGGTGATGTAGTGATCCGGGTTCTCTTCGTAAAGGCCCCACGGGTCATATCCGATGACCGTATCCACTTTCAGCACCCGGAACAGAAAGATAAGCCGGGCTTTCATCTCGATGATGTCGATATCCTCCATGCGGTGGTTACGGTAACCGAGGTTAAAAACTTTCTTAAGGCCGAGCGCTTTTGCAACCTCGAGAACATCATCCTCGTTCCCTACCACCGTGTCGCCCACTGTTCCCGGCCCAGCGTGGTCGTCGTTCGTGGTGTTGATGAGGTAGCCGGTGTAGCCCTCGCTGATGAGCTTGGCTACCGTCCCGGCAGCGAAAATGGGGATGTCATCTGCGTGAGGCTGTATGGCGGCGAGAACCTTGCCATCGTGCGGACGGCCCGGGATGTCACGCTCCACAACGAGGTCATCGGTGAAAATCATGCGGATCGACTGTGAGGCATACGCGGGCGGTGCGCCGGACATGCCCGCCGCGCCGCCCACGAGCGCGCCTCCAGCAAGCGTCCTTCCCAGGAACGTGCGCCTTTCCATACTCATACCTCCTTGAGAAATGATGCGGATACCATCAATATTATGTTAAGAAAAGATACATTTTTTTTCAAATGGTACATAGGGCTTTTTTACGCGAATCAAGTGAGAAAATGCTGTCATCTCATACGCATTTTATGTATATATACAAAGAGAAATATGTCATTGCACTCTGATAAGGAGAAATTGGAATGAGTAAAGTACTGTCGGCAATGATTTGCATGTCGATACTATTCTTGGCTGGTATTCCTGCTGTTGCCCAGCAGGGCGCACAGTACGATCTCCTGCTCAAGGGCGGCCGGGTGATCGATCCGGCGAACCAGGTGGACATGGTCACGGACGTCGCCGTTCAGGGCGCGGTTATCGCACGGACGGCCAAAAACATCCCGGCGGGGGAAGCGAAAAAGGTCATCGACGTTTCCGGATATATCGTCACCCCCGGATTCATCGACATGCATGTGCACGCCTTCTATACCTTTTTCACCCCGGAGGCGAGGTCGATTATCGCCGATGACAAGAGCTTTATTTCCGGTGTTACCACCGTGGTCGATGCGGGCACTTCCGGGGCGAAGAGTTTTCCGGATTTCAAAAAGCTGATAGACTCCTCCAAAACCCGCATTCTGGCGTTCCTCAATATCTCCGCCACAGGAATGAACGAAGGGGAGCAGAATCCCCACGAGTTCGATGTTGCCCTGGCGGTGGAGACGACGAAGAAATATCCCAATAGTATCGTGGGATTCAAATCCGCTCATTACTGGACTACCAGGCCTTACGACCCCATCCATACACCCTGGGCTTCTGTGGACAGCCTCGTGGAGGCGGGCCGCCTGGCCAATCTGCCGGTGATGGTCGATTTCTATCCCCGCCCGGCGCAGGGAGACTATCCTGAGCGCTCCTACCATGATCTTATCCTCTTGAAACTCCGCCCGGGAGACATCCATACCCATAATTTTGCCCGTCATATTCCGGTTCTGGACGATGACGGCAGGGTGAACGAAGACCTCATTGCCGCACAGAAAAGGGGGGTGATTTTCGACCTGGGGCACGGCGCCGGGAGTTTCGTGTACCGTAATGCAGTCCCGGCAATCCGGCAGGGATTCATTCCCAATACCATCAGCACCGATCTCCACGGGGCCAACTCCAGCGGTCCGGTCATAACCATGATCACAGTCATGTCAAAACTGCTGAATATCGGCGTTCCGCTTGAGGATATCATCCGCCGCACAACGGTGAATCCGGCGAATGTCATTCATCATCCGGAGTTGGGAAACCTGAGCGCCGGCTCGCCTGCGGATATTGCGGTAATCCGGCTGGTAAAAGGCGATTTCGCCTTCCTCGATTCGAGCGGCGGAAAACTACGGGGAGATAAGAAACTGGAGTGTATGATGACCGTATCCGGCGGGAAGATTGTCTATGACCCGAATGCCTGGAGTTATCCCGCATACGATAAGATTCCAAAAGATTCCGATTACTGGAAGAATCCCACGGGGATGAAAAGATAGGGAATATCCCAATACAGTTCATTTAACCACGAAAATCACGAAAAACACGAAATTTGCTTTTTGATAAAATCATTTTTTGTGCCTTTTGTGTGGTTCGTGGTTAATTATCCTGTCTTTTTTCGCCTAAGTGAACCGTATTGCCCGTAACCCTGACCAGCCTTACCCTAGTTCTCTTTTTCCACAGGATAGGGGACGAGAGGTTTGAAGGTCTTCACCTCGCCCCCCGTGGCCGGGAACGAGAACCGCCAGATGGGCTGATTCAGTGTCACATCGCGCTCTTTCAGGAGAGAGGCGAACAGTGTGTCCCACCCTGAAGGGGCGAGCGCCGTGTCACTGTTCCCGAACGGCATGGCGGCGAAGAAAATTACTTCCCCTTTGCCCAGGCTGCGGCTGAAAACGGCCGGTTTCCCGTCTTCGAAGGTGAAAAGCGCCACGGCGCCTTTGGGGAGAGCGACCGTACGGGCTGCCCGACCAATTCCCGGCGAGAGAGGCAATGCATCGATTCCCGCAAACCGTTTCCGTCCCTCAGGCGTAGGAATGATCTGCGCGGCATCACGCTTCACGCCCAGGGGAGCGCCCACGAGGCGGAGACGTTCACTGTCCAGTGACCCGGTCTCGATGTCATACTGGATCGCATCCGGGTCGAGTATAATGAGAGTTGCGCCTCTCACCACTTTCTCGATGAGGAGGCTGACGAATGACCGGGAAACATATCCCAGCTCCGGCGCGATTATCACGTTTACGCCTTCCAGAGACTGCAAACCCTTCCGCACGTGATTTTCACCAACCAGAGTGTACCATGCGCCGAGTTTTTCTCCCAGAAGGACATGGAGAGTATAGTGCGGATGGAGGATGGCGTCATTCACCGCTGCCCGCGAATCATCGCTGAAAATTACCGCCAGGTCTTTCGATTTCGGGATATCGAGTGCCGGGAGGTCTTTCCAGAGACGGGCCAGGCGGAGCGATTCGGTATAAATTTCAGGCCAGGCGAAACGAGAGTTGCCCATCGAATACCACTCCAGGTGGGTAGCCCCCGCTTTGGCGGCCTGGCTGGCCCACTCACGGAGGTCATCGCGGGTCGGAGTTATCCCCGCGTATTTAAAAGCCTGGAGAATCATCTTCACCGGCTTCCCGGCGGCAAGATCGGTCACCATCTTGCTCACGAACCCGACATGGTAGAGCGCCCGGGCTTTCCCGTCACGGTTGAGATTGGTGGTTGGATAGGGATCGGCGGAGAAGATGTCGGTCACATCGTAGATAACGGACTGATCGATGAAATCGATGGAATGACGGACCGGCTGGTCGATCACATCGCGGATATTGATGGCGTTGCGGTTGTATGCCTGGTGCACTTTTCCGGGGGCGAGGCGGCGCATGATCTCGTGCTCATGTTTCGCCGCCGGGTAGAGCTGCTGGTTCAGCCAGCGCCACATGGCAATGCGGAGCAGCGCCACATCCCGCGGCGGCTTGTTTAGAATATGGGGATCGGTCGGCCATTTACTCCAATCCACTTTCATATCTCCCGGGGAAAGCTCGATGGAAACACCGTACTGTTTTTTCAAAGCGGCGTTCACCATCCCCACCACGGCTGGATTCCGTATGGTACAGGCATAATTAAGCGGCTCGTCTCTCCCGTTCAACACAGAGAACCATCTGCTCTTTCCATACAGGCCGAGCCAGCGCTCGGTATACACGCTTGCCGCATCGATATAGGTGGGATCCCAGCAGCCAACCATTTTGTCTGTTCCGACAAAAGCCGCCCCCTTGTCCCGCGCATCGTTTGATACCGCGCTTGAATGCGCCATGTAGGGCCACATCATCCCATATTTCTGAAACAGGCTGTCAGCGCCCTGCTCGCCCACGACTCTGAGCGACCAGGTGGCAAACGGGCCGTCCATGCCAGCCTCTCCGGCTTCTGTCAGGTAATGCGCCTGCTCCCTTGCCCACATTTCGGGAGTATATTTCTGCTGAACCTCTTTTGGCATGCCGTTCAGATAAAAGCCGTGAAACCAGGAGGTCACCCTGCGCTCCACTGCCTGTTTGGTCATAACGGACTGGTATACCGCATCCGGACGGTCGACCTTTAACTGGTCGTCCGCGTACGCCCGGAAAAAAGGAAAGCTGACAGCGGCTATTATGACAGGGATTAGGACGATTTTTCTTAGTGTTCTCATTTCCTCTCCGCAAAAATTCAAATCGTAACACGGCGGTTTTGTCGGCTGCATTTTTTTGATGAACCGACAAAAAGTAATTTTTACATTATTTTCTGGTGTTGTTAAACCTCACCCCCTGTCCCCCTCTCCTAGTCAGGAGAGGGGGTAACTCTCAGCGTAACATGTCTTTACCCTCTCCTAATTAGGAGAGGGTGGCTGAAGGCCGGGTGAGGTTTCGATAGAACGGAAAGCTTTGTAATACTTTTTGCCGAATCATCTTTTTTGTTAGCCAAAACCATTTTCAAGGCAGGTTCTCAAAATCAACACCTGAAATTGTGGTTAGTATTTCAATATATCCATATCATTTGTTGCTCGAGGATATCCGTGATAACCAACCGCATATCCACCAATCAATAAATACTGAATATTTTTATCGTTCAGTAATTTCAAAAACTCTTTGAAGTCTGGTGGTAGCACCATGTCCATAATTAATCCTTCTTAATACTTCGATGTGTCGCATTCTTTCAATTGGATTCCTGGCAAACCAATAATCTTTATCATCTGATTGATCTGATAATGATCCCACTGAAAAGAATCTTTTGTCTATCTTTATATTGATTAATTCGTTATCCATATCTTTCGCTTTCGATACTGATGGCTAACGCAGAATTCAGCCGCCGGGTTCAAGGCGCGTTGCGCAAGCACAAGCTGCAACAGACGGACGTGTATCGCGAATGTTACCGGTCAACCTTCAACTGGTCGTCCGCGTACGCCCGGTAAAAAGGAAAGCTGACAGCGACTATTATGACAGGTAACAGGACGATTTTTCTTAGTGTTCTCATTTATTCTCCGTGTGAAAAAAATGCCGATTGACAACATTTGCTATGCAAGAAAAGGGAACCCGTTCAGCATAACGTCAGGCCTAACGGGCGGCGAGCTTGCGAGCCGTACCGTTCAGGCCGTTGTTGGGGCCTCCCCTTCCTTCGCTGTCATGGCGAGGAAGAACGGTGTGTATCCAGCGCCGAAAGGGCCGCGATAGCCCTGCTCCGTGTCTCTGACAGAGCGCATTCCTTCCGCAGCCAACATCCAGTCCATTTCCCGACACTTTGACGCTGCCACGTCGGCGATTTCCTCGCGCGTCAGCGGTCCTGAAACACCGCTCACCGGATTCTCGACTTCCCGTGGCTGCGAAAGCCGAAGGTTAAATTCCGTGTCCGCCTGTTCGACTGGTTCAAGAAGGAACCACGCGCATGGCACGCCGATTGAAAAATGCAGGAGACTGCTGACAAGGGGAACGCCAGCCAACACTGGAATCCCGAATCCGGCACCGACCCTGGCGCTGGCGAAGAGAAGACTGTTGAGTTTGACAAGGATAGTCTCGTCTCCTGCGTGAGTGACCTTCGGTCGTCTGGCGTATACGGCGAGGACCTTTACCCGGCGGTCCCCCATGCTCTCGTCCGCTGTTCTCGCACCCTCGCGGGTTGACGAGAACCGAAGGGGGATGATCCGTCTATGGTGCGCCGAAAGATGGCTGACAAGATCGGGCATCAGTGCATATGCCGCTGTATTCTCTGACATGAACCCGATCGATTTCATCTTCTGTCTCTGCTGCCCCAACAATAATTAGATTGATCCGCATAATATGCGGAATCTTGCTTTCCTGTCAAAATAACACGCCGCTGGATTATCTTACAGTTGCGCGCTAATCCTTGAATCTTCAGCTACTTGCGTTGCATTGAGCATTTTATTACAGCGTTTTATGCGGATCGGCATATCATCATCCGTCCTGGCCTCATAGCCCGTCCACGGGGCTTCGCACCCCCGGCCGGTCCCCGATTGAGGACATGGGTGTAGATCATCGTCGTCTTGACGTCGCTGTGACCCAGAAGTTCCTGTACGGTTCGAATGTCATAGCCAGCGAATGACACGGGGCTGTCATGCCGAACTTGTTTCGGCATCTATACCCCTCTGCAAACTTTTCCCCGTTTCCCTGAAAACGATTCTCACTGCATCCACCAGGTTGTTCGCCCTGAACTCGCCCGGCGCAAACTGTGTCCGGGGGCTGTCCGAGCTGAGGCCGGTATCGATGAGTATGGTGCGGACTCCGGCGCGCCTTCCGGCTTCCATGTCACGGAGGGAGTCGCCGATGAAAAAGGTCTCCGTAAGGGGAATATGTAAATCTTCCGCCGCCTGAAGGATCATGCCGGGAGCGGGCTTGCGGCAGGAGCAGCCGTCCGGGGTCTCGTGCGGGCAGTGATAGATGCGAAGGATGTCGCCTCCATACTCACGGATGCGCCGGATCATGAAATTATGGAGTTTCGCAAGCCCTTCCTCGGTCTGAAGTCCTTTGGCGATGCAGGCCTGGTTGGTGATTACGATGATTCCATAACCGGCCCCGGCGAGCATTTTCAATCCTTCGAGCGCCCCATCGGCCCATTCCCACTGTTCGATGGTTGTGGTGTAGTTGCCCCGCTCCGCGTTGATGACGCCGTCACGGTCAAGAAATACAAATTTCCGGTCGTTCAGAGTATCCTCCCGCCATAGTCACCCTGGGGAAAACGGTCGGGAAAATCCGGGAGTATTCCAAAAATATCAACCAGCCGTTTGGTGTTTTTCAAGGAATCTTCTTCCATAATTATGATTATCTTCGCTTTTTTATGAATAAATTCCCTTGGAATACTGATTGTTTCCGGCAAATCTTCATAATATGTTTTTATGGTTTGCATGTATATCCTCCTCTGCTTTGGCATTGAACACAGCAAATTCTTTGACAGGAGCAATATAGTCAATCTTCGTTTCGATACTAGTGTTAAGTCAATGCAATAAAGTTGGATTCATATTCCCCCCTTAACAAGGGGGGATGCCAAAGGCAGGGGGGATTTCTTCTTCCCGGCGAATAAAGATCCCCCCGCCGCTTGAGCGGCGACCCCCTTTTTAAGGGGG
>JAUYCD010000181.1 GCA_030692375.1 Candidatus Latescibacter sp.
AGGTTCCATTGTTATCTTTTTAACCGTCCTGTTCTCTGTTCGCCTTTAACAGACCTTTTGATGCATTCAAGTTGAATAAAAGTTTTTTACTTTTGTCGCCCTCGTCTTATTAAGGGGGGATGCCGAAGGCAGGGGGGATCTTTAAAGACACAGGAGCACTCATTTCTCATATTTACTGTAAATTGCTGACTTAACGACATAACCGAATAATATTTTTATCGATCCTGAAACGAGTTCAGGATGACCCTGTCATGCCGGACTTGTTGCCGCTTTGCGGGAACGATGCAAGCGCAGCGCATCTTTTAGCAACCGTTTCGGCATCTATCTCAAAATTCCAGTTAAAAAAACCATAGCGAACTTTCGCCTGTGAAGCAAGCAGATTCATCCAGGCTCAATGTGAAACCGTTCCCGGCTTTCAAACGTTTTGTTTGGAGATACCTTAAAAAAACAGTATTTTAAACTAACATTCTCTTCCCTGCCGGCAAACACCGGTTTTTTCCCCATTTGAATACAAGAGGATAAGCATGAGCCGGAGCATCGGCGCTCAGATACAATCGTTGAAATCGGACAAATCCGTCATGTGCATAAGGCCGTGGACCAGCCTGGAGGAGCGTTCGCTGGTCGGGGACTACCAGGTCTGCTGCTGGATCAATTCCATCCTGGGTATTGTGAAGAAGAATTCCGATACCGATATCATGCCCCTGTGGAACAATGATACCATACGCCAGATCCGGCGGTCTTTTGCCGACGGCACATTCCGGGCGTTCTGTCCCGATGACTGCCCCATGCTGATACGGAAACGGGAATTCGAGCCGGATTTTGTAGATATCTATTCGTATGACCCGTGGGAATACGACCGGTTCAGCGAGGCATTCCGCTCAAACTGTGAAAAGGTGATCGCCTCTGCCGCCGAAAAGAGACTCGTATCGGATGCATTCCCGCTCCGGCTGAAAATCCATCCCAGCAACATCTGCAACCTGGACTGCCGTATGTGTAATCTGGACAAGGGGCTGAAGGAGGAGGTCGGCGAAGGGTATTACCGGAATATCTACCGGCTGATGCCTTTCCTGGAGGAGATTGTCATTTTCGGAGGGGAGCCGTTCGCCTGCAAAGTATCGAGGGATTTGATTTTCGGCGAGGAGATACGGAAACACCCCCAGATCCACCTTTCAACCATCACCAACGGGTCGCTCCTGGATGACAAGGTGATGGAAAAGCTGGAAGATTTAAGGCTGGGATGGTTTTCTTTCTCGCTGGATTCATGCAGTGAAAAGACCTATCCCGGGATAAGGGTGAACGCAAAGTATGAAAAAACTTTCAGAAATCTTAAAAGGTTTGTTGAAAAAAGAGACAGGGGCGAAATCCGTATTCGGGATATCCTCGCCAACTTCGCCATCCAAGCCACGAATTACCGTGAGATCGGCGAATTCATCGAATACACGCATTCTCTCGGCATACGGGCCAACTTCACCATGGTCACCGGGACATTTGAGCTGCTCGACCGTATCGATGAGGTCGAGGCCTGCCTCCGTGCGGGGGCGGCGAAAGCCGAGGCGCTGGGTGAGAAACTTACTGCCGTTGAACTGGTATATCTTTTAAAAAAACTGCCGGATTATGCGGAGAAGCTGCGAAAGCAGCGAATGTATTTCAAGCTGTTCAAGATTGTCGACCGTGAAAAGGTGGTAAGTTTTTTCCAGAAGCATAACCGGTTGAAAAAAACACTGAGAAAAATCATCGGGATATGAGGCAAAAAAATAATACGGTTGAAACGATACCCGATATTGCTTTTATCCCTCCGAAATACTATTATAAAAAAGCTTATTGGCAGGAATCGGTTACATTGAACAGATAAAGTTATCCGATTATGTTATTTGATAAGTATTTTTGAAAATATTGCCTGTTAATGCAATTTAGATCCTGAAACGAGTTCAGGATGACACGTGTCATGCCGAACTTGTTTCGGCATCTATCACTAATCACTAACCTTATCTAATAGCATTACAGGATAAAGTCTTTCTTTCGGAGGATTCCTTGGATAACGCTCTAACTTCCACAAACCTGCCGGGAGTTCCCCTCTATGCGCGCGGAAAGGTCCGCGATGTTTACGATCTGGGAGACAGGCTCCTCATCATAGCCACCGACCGTATCAGCGCATTCGACTGCATCATGCCGAACGGCATACCCGGCAAAGGGGAAATCCTTACCGAAATGTCCCTTTTCTGGTTTGACCTGGTGAGCGGCATCGTTCCCAATCACCTGGTCGCTTCACGTGTCGAAGAATACCCTGAATTCCTCCGCTCATACCGTGACCTTCTCGACGGCCGCTCCATGATCGTACGGAA
Source organism: Candidatus Latescibacter sp. (assembly GCA_030692375.1). Taxonomy (NCBI): domain Bacteria; kingdom Pseudomonadati; phylum Candidatus Latescibacterota; class Candidatus Latescibacteria (ex Chuvochina et al. 2023); order Candidatus Latescibacterales; family Candidatus Latescibacteraceae; genus Candidatus Latescibacter; species Candidatus Latescibacter sp. The sequence continues at coordinate 2,343 of JAUYCD010000181.1, forward strand.
GGCTGAACGCATCGATGTGGAATGCATCGTTCGCGGCTACCTTTCCGGAAGCGGCTGGAAGGAATACCGTCAAACCGGAGCTATTTGCGGTATAAAGCTCCCTTCCGGCCTGATGGAGTCACAGAAGCTTCCCGAAAATATTTTCACCCCTTCGACCAAGGCGGACTCCGGTCATGACCTGAATGTCGGTTTCGCGGTGGTGGAGGAAATGACAGGCCGAAAACTCGCTGCGGAAATACGCGATCTCTCGCTTGCCGTGTATGAGAAGGCGCGGGTTTATGCGGAAACCAGAAATATCATAATCGCGGACACCAAGTTCGAATTCGGCCGGGTGAACGGGAAAACCATTCTGATCGATGAAATCCTCTCTCCGGATTCCTCACGGTTCTGGCCGCGCGCTTCTTACTGTCCCGGCGGTCCTCAACCCTCGTTCGACAAGCAGTTCGTGCGGGATTACCTGGAAACGCTCGACTGGGATAAAACTCCTCCGGCGCCAGCCCTCCCGGAGGAGATTATCCGAAAGACCCTGGAAAAATACCGTGAAGCAAGAGATCTTCTTTTGGGAAAGAAATCTGAACCATGATTCATCTCGCCTACTTGGGGAAGGCAGCCCCCTAAATCCCCCGAAGGGGGACTTAACATGGTAAATAACATGTAAGTGCTATATAATTAGCAAAAAAATTGTTACTCTTTGTCTTTCAGTCTTTTAAGTCCCCCATTGGGGGATTTAGGGGGCTGTAGTTTTGGGGCTTTAATTTAAAAGGGGATTGGTAGTGGAACAGAAAATCGGGATCGGGAACGCCCTGATCAGCGTGTCCGATAAAACCGGAGTAGTGGAATTCGCCCGTGCGCTTTCCGAAATGGGAGTACGGATCATTTCAACCGGGGGCACTGCACGGTCTCTGAAAGAGGCTGGGGTCGCGGTGACTCCCATCGACCAGGTAACCGGATTTCCAGAGATTCTCGATGGCCGGGTCAAAACCCTGCATCCCAAGGTGCATGGCGGGCTTTTGGCTGTCCGTGATTCTGAAGAGCATCTCCGTCAGCTCCGTGAGAACGGAATCGATTTTATCGACCTGGTGGCAGTGAATCTCTATCCTTTTGAAAAAACGGTCGCCCGGGAGGATGTATCCCTGGAAGAGGCCATAGAGAATATAGATATCGGCGGACCGACCATGCTGCGGAGCGCGGCGAAGAACTGCCGGTATGTCGCAGCAGTCTGCGACCCGGTCGACTATGAACCGGTTATTGCCGAGCTTAAGGCGGAAGGCAGGCTCTCCGACCGAACCCGGCAGTACCTGGCCGCCAAGGTGTTCCGTCACACCGCCGATTACGATGCGGCGATAGACACATTTCTTTCGCAGCATTTCCTGGGGGAAAATGTTCTCCGTCTCAAATATACCAAAGGAGTTGAACTCCGCTACGGCGAGAACTGGCACCAGAAGGCAAAATTCTTCCTCGACGAGTCTCTTCCGTATCCAAACCTGGGAACAGCGGAGCAGATCTGGGGAAAACAGCTCTCATACAACAATTATATTGATCTGACCGCGGCAATCATGGCGGTCAAGGATTTTTCACCACTGCCAGCGGTTTCGGTGATCAAACACACCAATCCCTGCGGACTGGCCACCGGACGGACGATAGGCGCAGCGCTGAAAGCCGCCTGGGACGGCGACCGGATCAGCGCTTTCGGCTCGGTGATCGCCTGCACCGGAGTGTTCGATGGCGAAGCGGCCGAGTTTTTGAAGGGCAGGATGGTGGAGAGCATCATCGCCCCCGATTTCACCGAAGAAGCCCGTGAAGCGCTGGGCAGGAAGAAGAATATCATGCTCCTGAAACTGGATATCCCGGCCATCGGCAGTCCCGAAACTCCGGTGTACCGCCAGGTTCTGGGTGGAATGCTCCGTCAGAATCCCGACCGGGAGCTTTTTGCAAGGTGGGAGTCAGTTACGGTGAAAGCATTCCCCGACTCCATGGGGAAGCTCGCCGAATTCTCCATGATTGCCTGCAAGAACACCAAGTCCAATGCCATAGTCCTCTGCGAGGAGTATGAGCCGGGATACTGCCATGTTCTCGGAATGGGAGCGGGGCAGCCGAACCGTGTGGACAGCTTGAGAAAACTTGCGGCTGCCAAGGCGAGAGAGAATCTGGAACATGCCTATGATGAAACAAAACCGGGAGGCGATCGCGAGGAATGGATTCGCTCTGGAATGGCCTCGGCTGTTCTGGCCTCCGATGCGTTTTTCCCGTTTGACGATACAGTCCGTGAGGCGGCCGCGATTGGGATACGGTTTATCGTGCAGCCGGGCGGATCGTCGAAGGATGACGAGGTAATCGCCGCCGCCGACGAGCTTGGCGTGTCCATGGTTTTTACCGGGATGCGGCATTTTTTGCATTAACATGATTTTGGTTATGGAGAATGAATTATGGGTTTCATGAGCGGTTTCATGTCCAGCGATATCGGAATAGATCTCGGTACTGCCAATATATTGATCTATGTTCGGGGCGAGGGAATAGTGGTAAACGAGCCGTCCATCGTATCGGTGGAAACCAAGTCGAGGAAAGTGCTGGCGGTCGGCCACCAGGCGAAGGAGATGGTGGGAAGGACTCCCGGTGATATTGCCACCGTGCGCCCGCTCCGTGAAGGTGTAATCGCCGATTTCGAGATCACCGAGGAGATGCTCCGGATTTTTCTCAAACGGGTGATTAAAAGCCGCCTCCTTGTACGGCCGAGGATTGTGATCGGCGTCCCCTCCGGGATTACCGAAGTGGAGAAACGGGCGGTCCGGCTTTCCGCGGAACGTGTCAATGCCCGTGAGGTGTACCTGGTCACCGAACCGATGGCCGGCGCAATCGGGGTTGGGATCAATGTGCACGAGCCGATGGGAACCATGATCATCGATGTGGGCGGCGGAACCTCGGAAATCGCGGTTATCGCCCTCTCCGGCATTGTGAACGGCGCGACATCCATCCGCATCGGAGGGGACAAGCTCGATGAAGCCATTGTCCAGTACCTGAAAAAGAACTACAACCTCCTTGTCGGAGAGCGCACCGCCGAACAGATAAAAAAAGAAATCGGCAGCGCCTGCAAACTCGATCAGGAATTGGAAACCCAGGTACGCGGCCGCGACCTTGTGGCGGCCATCCCCAGAACCATCACCATCAGCTCTGTCGAGATCAGGGAAGCCATCGCCGATTCCCTGAATCAGATCACCGATGCTGTTATGCTGTCTCTGGAAAGAACTCCTCCCGAGGTGGCGGCTGATATTCTCGACCGGGGTATCATTCTCACCGGCGGCGGCGCCCTCCTCCGCGGATTCGACAAGCATCTCCGTGAAGAAACAAGCCTTCCGGTCCATATAGCGGAAGACCCCCTAACCTGCGTAGTACGGGGTACCGGCATTATTCTTGATAATATAGCAGCATACAGAAAGGTTCTGTATTGATCCATGAGGCGGATTCTCCAGTTTATCACGGAGCACAGAAGGCCCGTGGCGCTGTTTGTAACCATCTTCCTGTCTGTCTCTATGATGCTCATGGGCGAGAGCATCAAGACCCACTTTGCCCGAACGGTCACAACTGCCATCCTGAATACGGGACGGTTCACCTTTTCCTGGGGAATCTACATGCTCGACCTCTGGCGGGATAACCGCCGCCTGAGGCTTCAGAATCTCGATCTGTCCGACCAGGTCAACCGGAATATCCTGGCGGTCAAGGAAAACGAACGTCTCCGCAAGCTCCTGGAACTGAAGGAAAAGAATTCCTATTCCGTCATCGCCGCCACTGTAGTCGGCCGTGATATGGACCGTGTGGTCAACTCATTGATCCTTAATGCCGGTCAAAAAGACGGTGTTAAGAAAAATATGGCCTGTGTCACCGCCGATGGCCTGGTGGGGCGGATTTACGAGGTATATTCCACCTCGTCCAGCGTGCTGATCATCGCCGATGTCAAATCCAGAATCTCCGCGATGGTGGAAAACGAGGAGTCGTTCGGCATCATCAGCTGGGACGGCGGTAGGTATCTCAAGATGTACGGCCTTCCTCTCATCAACGATGTGAAACCGGGACAGAAGGTGTATACCACCGGCGACGGCGGGGTTTTCCCGCGCGGAATTCTCATCGGTACTGTAGGCAGGCTCCCCATCAGGGAGGTGGAGATTTACGCGAGCATCAATGTCGAGCCGGCTGTTGATTTTTCACGGATTCATGAACTTTTCATTCTCAAAGGGTCGGAGCATGCCGATATATGGAATGACGGCGGTCAGGGAGGCTCCTTCTTAAGGCCCACTCTTCAGTAGCGGCGGATATGGACAAAGAGGTGAATATTAACACCGTCAGAAACATACTCCTCATCATTGTTGCGCTTCTGGTTCAATCAACCCTGTTCGGCCGCATGGATATTTTCGGCGCCAGACCGGACCTGGCCCTGCTGGTCCTTATTTTTATTGCCGGCAGTGCGGAGCCTGCGGAAAGTATACTCTATGGATTTTTTATCGGGTTCATTCAGGATGTATACACTCCTGAGTTTTTGGGATTCAACTCTTTCATCATGTCTCTCATGGGTTTTGCCCTCGGCATAGTGAAAGAAACCCTGACAGTGGAGAATTATTCGGTCAAAACCCTGTTGACTCTGGCAGCCTGTATGGTTCATGACCTGTTGTATCTCTCGCTTTATACCTCGTTCGATTTTTCTTTGCTCTTGAAATTGTTTGTAAAAAACAGCCTGCCCGGCGCGCTGTATACTTCTATACTCGCATTTCTGTTTGTCGCCGCTTACGGATGGGTTGTCAGTGGAGGTTTGAAAATTGTTCGGGAACTCACCACAGGCCGAAGATAGGATCGGCCAGAGAAGGCTTCTGCCTCTTTTGGCGCTGTGTTTCGGAATGATGTTTGTACTGGTCCTCCGGCTGTTCCAGCTGCAGGTTCTCCACGGGAGCGATTTCAGTATCATGTCCGATCTTACCCGGCTGAACCGTGTGGTGGTCGAGGCGCCGCGCGGCTCCATCCTGGATCGGAACGGTTTGGTTTTTGCCGAAAACGGTTTGAGCTATTCCATTACCATGGATCCCATGGAAGGCAAAAAGGTCGAAAAAAGCATCCCTCTCCTGGCTTCATTTTGCGGTTTTCCGCCGGATGAACTCATCCAGAAAGTAAAGGATACCCGCCGTAAAAAGATACATACTCCGGTGAAGCTGTTTAAGGACGCCAATTTCAAGCTGCTTTCGATCGTGGAGGAACACAAGAGTGAATTGCCCGGCCTGGATAGTGAAATCGATCAGCGTCGGAGCTATCCCAACGGTCTTCTTGCCAGTCACGTGATCGGGTATATGGGGGAACTGAACCAGAATGAATTCAACGAACTGGGAAGCAAGGGATACTATTATGGCCAGTCGATAGGCAGGGACGGCCTTGAGCAGCGCTATGAAAGCATGCTCAAGGGAAAGAACGGCACCAAATTCCAGGAAAAGAATTACCTTAACCGGATTCTGAAAGATTCCAAGGAAATCAAACCGGATCCACCCGAAGCCGGGAAGAGCATCTGGCTCACCATCGATATGCGTTTGCAGATGGCGGCGGAACAGGCCTTCGGAGACACTGTACTGGGGGCTTTGGTTGCCATCGATCCAAGGAATGGTGAAATCCTTGCCATGCTCTCACTGCCGAATTACGACCCCAACGAATTCACTCATGTTATGACCGCGGGAAGGGTTGACTCCCTGTTCAATGATCCCCGCAAACCTCTTTTCAACCGTGCGATACAGGCTACCTATCCGCCTGGCTCCACATTCAAACCTCTGACCGCGCTTGCCGGTCTGGAAAGCGGGTTCGGTGAGCAGACCAGGTTTTCCGCCTGCCACGGTTCCTATTCGTTCGGAGGGCGGCCGTTCAAATGCTGGAAAGCCGGAGGGCACGGTTCTCTCAACATGTCGGACGCGATAACCAATTCCTGCAATGTGTATTTTTACCAACTGGGATACAAAGTCGGAATCGAGCACTGGCAAACCATGGCTAAAATTCTGGGGATCGGAGAGATAACGGGGGTCGATCTGGAAGGGGAAGCAAAGGGGCGGCTTCCCACTCTGGATTATTATAAAGAAACAAGAAAGTATTATTCGCCTGGGATCATGCTGAATCTGGCCATCGGACAGGGGGAAAATGATGTGACGCTCCTGCAGCTTGTCCGCTATGTGGGAATAATCGCAACCGCGGGGGTCAAAACGACTCCTCACCTGATTCTGGGACAAGGGGCCAAGCCGGAAAGAGTTATCGGAATCTCGCCGGAATCGTTCGATGTAGTAAGAAGAGGAATGCTCGGAGTGGTAGAGCAAGGCACCGCACGGTCCATGCAGATTACCGGGCATCTCATTGCAGGTAAAACCGGCACTGCGCAGAATCCGCACGGCGCCGATCATAAGATTTTTGTCGGATTCGCACCCTATGATAATCCCACCATTGCAGTGGCCTGCGTGGCTGAAAATGCCGGGGATATGGTTCCTTCCCGGGCAGTGATAATTGTGAAGAGAATGCTTGATGAGTATTTCAACCATGCCATGGAAATTTCGGCGGCTGCCAACCAATGAGCAAGATACTGGACAGAAGCCTGGACCGTGGACTGGCGATCGCAGTCCTTCTTATCCTCCTCATCGGTGTGGTCATGATCCACAGCGCAAGCCGTGGGGAGAATGTCGAATCCTCGCTTATATGGATAAAGCAGATCGCCTGGGCGCTGATCTCCATCGGAATCATGGCGGTCATCATTCACATTCCGGTTAAATACATCTATGCTTTCGCCTATATCTTCTACGTTCTCATGTTTTTCTGCCTGATTCTGGTGGATTTGTTCGGCTCCTCCGCAGGAGGTTCCGAGCGCTGGCTTAAGTTCGGGCCGCTCCGGTTCCAGCCCTCCGAATTCATGAAAGTGGCGGTCATATTGGCCCTGGCGCGTTACATGTCTTTCAAGAAAAACAAGCCGACCACCTATGTCAAATGCCTTATCCCGGCCCTTTTGATTCTCTTTCCCATGGGGATGGTGCTCCTGCAGCCGGACCTGGGAACATCCATGGTTTTCTGCGCCCTGATTTTCCCCATGCTCTACTGGGCCGGTCTGGACAGTCTTCGTCTTTTCTTTCTGCTTGCGCCGATACTCTCCGCGATCTTTGCAGCTCCATTCATCCCCTGGTTTAACTGGGTGACCTGGGTCATATTCATGTTCTTTCTCCTTGGGGTGCTCTACTATACACGCCAGACTCTTACCGGCATGGGGCTGGTCATCAGCGCCAACATCCTCGCCGGGATTGCAACTCCCATTGCCTTTAATTGTTTAAAGCCTTACCAGCAGGAGCGGATAACCACATTCATCAAACCCGAAGCCGATCCCCTGGGCGCCGGTTACCAGATTATCCACTCCAAGGTGGCGATCGGGTCCGGCGGAATCATCGGAAAGGGCATCGGAAACGGGAAATATACTGAACTCGGGTTTCTTCCGCGGTCTCATACCGATTTCATTTTTGCAGTGATCGGTGAAGAACTGGGATTTATCGGCGCAGTGATTATCATCGGCATTATTTCTTACATCGCCTACCGGGGGATCAGGATTGCCTCATCTATCAGGAATCCCTTTATGTCGCTCGCCGCGATCGGGATATCCACCGTGTTCATATTCCATGTATATGTGAATGTCGGTATGGCTATCGGAATCATGCCGGTCACCGGAATCCCGCTTCCGTTCCTGTCCTATGGGGGCTCATCGTGCCTGTCCAACGCTGTCATGGTCGGGCTTCTTTTGAATTTCAGTGTGAACCGTCACGAATTTTAAAGGATATTCCATGCATCCAATCATTTTTTCCATCGGTCCCTTCGCTGTCAGGGGTTACGGGCTTATGCTCGCCATAGGCTTTTTCGCCGGAATCCTGTTTGCCGCCTGGCGGGCAAAGAAAATGGGAGAGAATCCCGACCATGTTTTTAACCTTTCGGTATGGCTGGTGATCTCTTCACTCCTTGGCGCGCGAATCTACTATATAATTACCCATTTCAGCGAGTTCAGAGCCGGCGAATCCTATCCCCTGTTCGAGCGTCTTTTGATAGAATTCAAAAGAATGTTCTGGCCGGTCGGTTCCGACGGCCAGGTTGGCATCAGCGGGCTCATTTTCCTGGGGGGGCTGATTCTCGCCACCATAACGGCAGTACTATATCTCCGTTCCTATAACCTGAATCTGCTCAAGTATCTGGATATCATGGGTCCTTCCATCGCGCTTGGAGAATCCTTTACCAGAATAGGATGTTTTCTGAACGGATGCTGTTTCGGCCATCCGACCCATTCGCCGTTCGGGATTATTTTTCCTGATTCAAGTGCGGCCGGAGCATATTTCCCCGGCGCTCCCATTCACCCCACCCAGCTTTATAATTCCCTGGCTGGGCTTGTTATTTTCGGTCTCCTTCTATGGCTGGAGCGGTTTAAAAAATTTGACGGGTTCACAGCCCTCATGTATTTCATGCTTTATTCGGCTGGAAGATTTACGATCGATTTCTTCCGGTACTACGAGGAGAGCATGCAGGTGCTCGGTCTTTCACAGAATCAGATTTTGAGCCTCATAATTTTTGTTGTGAGCGCAGTTTTTCTAGTATATTTTTACCGAAAAGCCGTTTCCGAAAAGAGAACTTTTTCCGTCTGAAAAGGAAGAGACAATGCCTCTGATTAAGCTGGATTCTGCACAGCATGATCCTTCCCGGGAAAAGGTTCCGGAACTGTCCCCTTCAGCTCTCGATATTCTCGGTTTTTCCGAATCCGACCCCATGATATGCTCCTAATTATCATGAAAACGAAATATGAACCGATCATCCTCTGAACCGGCTTCATCCTGCTTTTTTCATAGACGGAAACAAAATTAGAGAACATTTCGAAAAACGCCGAAACACTGTAAAGCTTGAGGTTGGGTGCGTAGCAAGAGGAGACTGCCTGCAGGAAATACAATCTTGACAGGATGCCGGAGAGTGATATTATGAGAGGAGAAACTGACATGGGCATGTTCAAAAAAAAGGTAAAGGTTTCCAACAGCAAGTATCCAGATCGTTTTATTGAAGAGGAATTCTGGGTGGATACAGGGGCGCTGTATTCCTTCATCCCTGAGGATTACCTGGAAAGGATAGGGGTTGAACCATCCGCGAAACGTAATCTGATTCTTGCCGACGGACGGCAGGATACAAGGCTGCTCGGCTTTTGTGACTTTCAGATCGATGGATTGGAAGGCTCTTTTCCCTGCCCTGTTATTTTTGCGCCGAAGGGTTCATTGTTCCTGCTTGTAGCGACAACATTGGAGATTTTTGGGGTCGATGTCGATCCCATCCAGAAGAAATTGAAACCCATCTTGGCTATTATCGGCGGTTTTTTTGGCCTCGCAATGAAAATTGTACCGTCATCTGGAACGCCACGCATCGTTGGAATGAAACCGCATGAGGTGAATCATGACGAAATTGCTGGAAAAGGCATTCAAAAAGGCCTCAGACCTTCCGGAAATAGAACAAAACGCTTTGGCGAAATGGTTGCTGGAAGAACTCGATGCGGAGAAAAGATGGTACCGGATGTTTGCGGAGTCCGAACACATCCTCGACCGGCTTGGCGATGAAGCGCTTGCGGCTCATGGACGAGGGGAAACAATACCTTTATAGGATTTTTATGATCTATGGTGCAGGATATTGGAGAAAAGGGAGAAATATCTATGAAGAACAGAATAAAATATGCTGATGAACCGCTGGGTGAATTGAGAATCATTAAAGATTTTCTCCCTTCCCCGGATCAGTTGGTCTTACATGAAGAAAACGTGAAGATAACAATCTCCCTGAAAAAATCGAGTGTAGAGTTTTTCAAGAAAGAAGCGCAAAAGCATCATACATCATATCAAAAAATGATTAGACAGGTTATTGATATATATACTTCTCATTATCAGAAGAATGCCTGATAATCATGCGGCCACTTATATGTAAAATAGTTAAGGAGGATACTACGAATGAAAACCCCAAAAGAAGAGATTCGCAATCTGCTCGATACTCTTCCCGAGAACGCTTCGCTTGAAGATATACAATACCATATCTATGTTCGTCAAAAGGTCCAGAAGGGTCTCGAAGCGGCAGAACGGGGTAAGGTGTTTTCCCGTGAGGAAGCGGAACGGCGGATGGCCAAATGGACAGAGAAGTAGTATGGACGAATCCTGCATGGGATGATGTGGAAGAAATCGCCGATTACATTGCCAGGGATTCTGCATACTATGCGGCTGCGTTTATCGAGGAAATGAAAGAAACAGCCATTTCCCTTTCTGGATTTGCTGAACGAGGTCAGGTCGTTCCGGAATTCAGCGAGGAATCGATACGGGAATTATTGGTAAGATCCTATCGTCTCATCTACAAAATATCAGAGAACCGTGTCAGTATCTTGGCGATTATACACTGTGCACAACGACCATGGAGATACTGATTTAGATCTCCCATACTTCCATCATCCACATTGACATGGACTGATTCTTTGCTGCTGCCAAGGTCGGAATAACCTCCACCTTTTACCTGATTTTAAGGGAACCATGAACCGCGAAACAGATTTTTTTAACAAACGGGTCACTGTCATGGGGCTGGGAAGCTTCGGGGGTGGTGTCGGCGCGGCTTCTTTCCTGGCCGGTCTCGGCGCCAGGGTCACAGTGACCGACCTCAAGGACGAGCGCGAGCTTGCAGGTTCGATTACCGCGCTCAGTGGGCTGGACATTGGGTTTGTCCTGGGCAGGCACGAGATGGCTGATTTCACCGATACCGACCTGGTGGTGGTCAGTCCGGCGGTTCCGCGCAATTCAGAGTACGTGCTGGCAGCCCGTGAGGCCGGGATTCCCCTCCGTACGGAAATCGGTCTTTTCGTGGAACGCTGTCCGGCCCCGATATGCGGCGTCACCGGATCGAACGGCAAGACCACCACGGTTTCCATGCTCGAATCCATTCTTCGGCATACCAACCGGCCGTTCCGTGTGGGCGGAAACATCGGGCGATCTCTATTGGGAGAATTGCCCGAAATAACTCCGGATGAAATGGTAGTGCTCGAAATTTCCTCTTTTCAGATCGAATGGCTGGATGAAATGGCATGGAGCCCTCATATCGCCGCAATTCTCAACATCATGCCCAACCATCTCGACCGTCACGGCTCCTTTGAGGAATACCGTAACACCAAGGGTAGAATACTTGACCACCAGGGTCCGGGGGACATCGCCGTACTCATCCGCGACGATTCAGGCTCTTCCGGTATGGAACGCCGGGCCAGGGGAAGTATTCTCTGGGCAGGGACTGATTTGCCGGGCGCCGGGGTGACTCTTGAAGAAGGTTGGATAACGAATCGGACGGCCGGGAAAACAAGAAATATTTTTGATTCGGGAAAGCTCCTTATTCCGGGGAGGCATAACATTCTCAATGCACTGGCGGCCTCGGCCTGCGCTCTGGCCATGGGAGTCGAGGCAGAGCATATTGCACAGGGACTGGCGGATTTCCGGGGCGTCCCCCACCGCCTGGAACTGGTGGGCGAGAGAAACGGCGTACGGTTTTTCAACGATTCCAAAGCCACCACCCCGGAGGCGGCTGCAGCCGGGGTAAACGCGTTCGATTCTCCTGTAATTCCGATACTGGGCGGATATGACAAGGGAGTTTCCTTTGATGCTATGGCTCAAGGAATAGCGGGAAAAGTTCAATGGGTTGCTCTTATCGGGGTTACCGCTCATAAGATCGGGAAATCCCTGAAAAAAGCCGGAGTGGATTCGACTGTTTACCGGAACCTTAAAGAAGCTTTTTCCGCTTGTCTCAGCCGGGCACGATCGGGAGATGTAGTGCTCCTCTCTCCGGGATGCGCCTCATATGACATGTTCAATAACTATGAAGGGCGCGGAGAGGCATTCCGGATGCTGGTGAGAAGACATTTGGAAAAGAATACAGAAGACAGAAGACAGAATAAAAGATTTTTTCCGGGTATGGTGTTAAGTAAGCTAAAAATGATATTCTGAAAAGGGTAATCCCCCCTAACCCCCCTTATTAAGGGGGGAAAAAGAAAATTGTGCCTGGTACTATGTAAACATTTATTAGGATTTTACAGAATCCTCTTACTAAATTCCCCCCTTACGAAGGGGGGATGCCGAAGGCAGGGGGGATCTTTAAAGACACAGGAGCACTCAATTTTTCTTATTTACTATATGTTGCTGACTTAACGACATAACCGAAAAGATTTTTTCTTTGGACTTTGGACTTTTTTATTTTCGAGGCGGATATGGCTTTTGAATCCGAGCTGAAATATACGGTCAGAGATAAATCAATATTTTCCCGGATTGCTACTCTCCGGGAAATTGCTGCCTACGCCGCCCGGGACACCGGTATTCACCGTCATCGGGACACCTATTTCGACACGCCCGACCGCTGCCTGCTCCAGGCAAAGGTTGTTTTCCGTCTCCGTGAAGAGAAAAAACATTCTGTTCTCACATTCAAAGCCCCGGGAAGAAAAGGCGGGGACTTTTACCACAGGGTGGAAATAGAAGCTCGAACTGACTCCAAACCGGCAGATATTACACAAGGTCATCTCCCGGATATTCCTCCTGTGCAGGAGATGAGAAAATACATCGGAAATGCATCACTGACCGTTACTCTTTCTGTGACCAACAACCGGCGTATTATCGTGCTTTCCAAGCAAGGGATACCACGGTTCGAGATGGCATTTGACGATGTGACATTCAGCGGTCCGGGAGGAACAGGGCGTGTCCTCGAGTTGGAAGTCGAATCAGTCGCCTGGGAGGATGAAGGATTGAAAGCGGTGGGGGAGTGGCTGACCGGGCGTTTCGATCTTTACCCGGCAGGACCTTCGAAATACATCCTTGGTATGGAACTGGTGGGAGAGGATCCAAAAAACAAGAATACAGAGTACAGAAGTCAGAAGTCAGAATGACCAAACGTGAAAAATTCGACCGCCTGCTCCGTGGTAAGTATGCAAAGCAAATGTAAAAATTTACTGACTAATTTTGAGAAGAGCCGAAAAATATTACAAGGAGCGTTGCCAATGAAGGCAGTATTATTATCGTTAATTTCCTTAATTATCATGGCATTATGTGTTTCCGATACACTTACGCAATCCCTCGCGGAGAAAAGGGCCATATATGCAGGCAACAGCAGTTGTCTCTCTCAATGTCACGACAAACAGGTTAACAGCTTTAAAAATAATAAGCATAACAAAGCATACGACATCATCAAAGACACGGCGCGGTATAAAGCCCTGAAAGAAAAAGGTGAAGAAAAGTCCTGCCTGCCATGTCATACTACCGGTTATGGGCAGCCGGGCGGGTTTAAGGGTGAGGAAACGACGCCCGATCAAGCGAAAGTCGGATGCGAAAGCTGCCACGGCCCCGGAAGCGCTCACATAGCGGTAAAAGCTGATGACAAAGCGGGGAAAAAAGCCTCGATTCGGCGTAAACCTGATTGCGGCATATGCCATCTGATTCATACTCATTCCTGACAGGTATTTGCGGTTCAGATAGTCTTTTACTTCGGGCTTTGGGCTTTATCTCACCACCCCTGGAATCCGGCCAGAACCGCCATCACCCCCACCGGCATGTCCAGTTTTAACAGCGCCGCCAGCCGCCGCAGATTATCTTCCGAAGGGTTTCGCAGCGAAGAAACCATTACATGGATGAGCACCGGCCAGACTCCGAGCGCTATCATGGCCAGGTAGCCGCGCCCGAACCAAAGGTAAACGGCCGGGAGAACCACCACCACCGCCAGGACAGTAAACACCAGCGCCGAAAGGAGCAAAGCGGCTCTTACTCCCCATAGTGTCGCGGCAGTCTTGATTTTGGAGAAAGCGTCGCCCCGCTCATCGGCGGCATCTTTCACCAGCTCTCTCCCAAGGTGAAACAGGAAGGCGAAAATTGCCGGTATAAGGGATTGTAACAGAGAAAATCCGGCAAAGCCCCCGTAGGCAAATGCCAGCCCCCCGAGGAAGGCGACCGCCAGATTGCCTGCCAAGGGAATACGTTTCAGTTTCAGGTCATAGAAGGTGAGGATCGCCGCGGCGGAGAAGGCAATTTTCATACCCGTGCTTCCAAGAGGAATGGCCAAAAGAAGACCGGCGATTGCGAGAAGCGCCGCCAAAATGCATGCTTCCGTTCCGGTGAGCATTCCGGAAGGAAGAGGGCGGTGGGGAGCGTTTATCCGGTCGGTGTCAAGGTCGCGGACATCGTTCAACACATTTCCCGCCGCGAGGATCAGGGAGGCTGAGACAGCCGCGCAGAGCAGCCGCGCCGCCCAGGAATCGAGGCCGGTTTCCAGCGAAGGGAAGAAACCGGACAACCTTTCCAGCGGCTTTTCCCCCAGGAGGCCGCCGGAGAATACAGACAGGGCGCATACCAGGACATTCCCCGGCCGGATGATGCAGAAAAACCCGGAAAGTTTCACCATGATCCGCTTCTCCCGGATTGTTTTTCCTTCGAATGAACTTCTTCGATGCCTTTTTCCGAGGGTGGTGCATCCTCGGGGAAAAAGAAATTCCGATGGATTTCAGGCATGGTGTACCGGGCAAGGATAGTTGATATGCTCTGTGGAGCATAGGGCTCTCCCGATCGCGCCGTATCAGCAACCGACTCTCCATACACCTCCGGCAGGTAGCCCGTGCGCTTGAGAATTGCAGTAAGAATGGATATTCGCTCCGACGACACAACGAGTGCGGTTTCAGAAAGTCTCTCTTTTATATAGGGCGCGATTTCCGGTATATGCAGGACGTTCCGGCAAGTTTCGGGGTCCTGGAAGCGCATGAGCATGACCGGTTCAAAGTAGATGCTTCCGTAGGCTTTGGCCCAGGTTTCCAGGGAAAACTGCACATTTTGCGGGAGCGGCGTCCGAGAATGACGGCGAAAGAATTCTACCACTTCACCGGTACTCATTCCCCGCTCTCTTGCCCTGGCTACCCCGCCCCGGTTCACACTATGGGTAATGATCACATCGCGGTTTTTGCGGCTGCTCAGGAGCTCCAGGATGAACCGCACCCGGAGATTGAGTTCAGGCCCGGCAATGACCTCGAAATTGGGCTGAAGGGTAAATAAATCGGACTCATTCCTTTCAAAGGGCAGCACATCACCCCGTGAAAACCGCTCCCCGGCGAAAGTCAGGATAAACTTACCGTTCCTGAAAATTAACAATCCCAGGGAAGCGAATACACTGAGCATCTGCGTTATCTTTCCCTGAAGGCGGGCGTAGCCTCCTGCCGCCATAGTACCCGTATGGAGCATAGAGGCAAAATCTGAGGGATCGATCTCCGTTCCTGCGGGAATCTCCCCCAGGATGCCGACAAACGGAACGATGGTTGATGAATCGGACAGAATACGGGTGAGTGTGAATGAGGCCGCATCCTGGGTCCTTTCGGTGACTGTCATCTCCAGCCAGCCGCCTAGAAGGGAGGACGCCCGGGCGTAACGATAGTCGAAAACCAGAAGACCTCTTTCCCGGAGATAATCTATTGCCAGTGCATCACGGTTATCCGGGGAAAAGAATTGAGGAGCATCGCCGCCGGTGGTAGAACCGGTGAAAATCCGTTCGAGACAGGTTCGTTTCAACCGTCCCTTCAGGGTAAGAGGCAGCTCCTCACGGTACGCCTCAGCCAGAAAGGCAATGATATCCTCCATGAGTGTTGGAATTGATGAGGGAGGAACAGGTACAGCAGGCTCCGGAGGCGCCAGGAATCCCCCGATTATGGTCTTCCGAATCGTTTCCGAATTGCCGCGCAGACAGAAAAACAGGGGATCTTTATCCCGTATCCCCCCAATGAGGGCATAGCTGACCAGCTTTTTAAGAATCTCTTCCAACTCGCGGCGGCGGGTTCCGGATATTTTCTCCAGTTTTTTTGCCAGCGCGCTCTCGTGTACACCGGCATCATAGGAGAATGCAATGAGTGAAAGCACTCTCCTCTCTTCCTCGGTCAGGGAATTCAATAATCGGATACCCAGTGCGCCGTCCCAGAAAGCCCGGTCAATGGCGTTCATGAGCTTGATCCTGGCCTCGTATTCCACTGTAATTCCCAGCGAACACGCTATGCTTTTCAGAGCCTTCAGTGGTATGTCATGGAGATAATCGCGCAGGTACATGGTTTTATCCGCAGAAAAAATGCATATGAGTGAGCGGGCAATAGCTGTTGCCGAACTCATTGAAATCTACTTTTTTGACAGGATTTACAAGATGGTACGGCAAAAAAGAATTATCAAGCACACAGATAAAAACCGGAACAAGAGCGTATTATGCGCCTCCTCATCGGAAAGGTCGAACAGGTATCCGGTACGATGGTCTTTGGCATAGTGCATGGTCAGAAAATCCTCCTGAATCGGGTGCATGTTCTATGCCTCAATATATGTATTTACTTGCATGTTGTCAAGAGTTATTTCTATATTTAACAATATGTTATACAATAATACTTTTTGCCGGATTATCTTACAAGATTAAAAAAAGAGTATATGGAAAGGAATCCGACTTTAAAGTAAAAACAACCTGAAGTCCAAAGTCCAAGGAAAAAAACTGCGTTGGATTTTGACTATTGTATTCATTCTTCATTATTTCTCTTTATTCTGTCTTCTTCTCTTCTCACTGTTTCCATTCCCCCCGGTCGTACTCGGCAGTTCTAAAAAGGGAGGCCAGCGTACCGCGGCCGTACTCCCAGAGAGTTATCCAGCATGCCAGGGGATGAAACCACCAGGCGCTGTCCGGTTTTTTCAGGTAACCGCGCAGAGACTGCCAGATGAGCGGGACCACGGTGACAGTCGCCAGCACGAACCAGGCGTATCTCCAGGCCGGGATTTTCCCGTAATCGTAACTTCGCCTTTTCCCCTTCGAATGGTGAAAGAAATCTCTTATCCGGCGGGCCTGCTTGCGCCGGAAGGTGGCGATGCTGTCGCAGTAGAGATGGTGGATGTCCGTTTTCATGACCGCGATACGGTTATGACCGGCGGATACCATTTCGTGGAATACATCGATATCGAAATAGTACGGTTTCCAGGATAGCCCCTCAATTGCACTTCTCCTGACCATGAAGCCGTTTGCGCCGAACGACGGCACCGCCCTGGAATCCACTTCCACGATAAGGGTTTGCGGGGTATCGGTCACAGAAAGGAGATTCATTCCGGTGAATCTTCCCGAAAGATAACTGAAACGGTTGTAATTCCCCAGGAAATAGCTCAGCGGATCGTTCATGCCGAGCAGGGCGCAGTATCGATTCACCAGGCTGTCCGAGGGGTCAATCGTCCAGCCGAGAGGTTCCGCGCTGTCA
>JAUYCD010000182.1 GCA_030692375.1 Candidatus Latescibacter sp.
ACATCTTCAAAGTTACCTGAATGAATTTTGTTATCGCTTTAACCGGCGATTCAATGAATTACTGATTACTGACAGACTCTTAACTGCTTGTCTGAATACCTCCACTATTACCTATGCGGAGTTAACTCGATAAGCGAATTGGAATAATAGCATACCCAGATTAATTAATTCTTTGCCCGGCATTCTTTGCTGATCGAAAAAAATAATCACTCTCTATTATAGCAATTATATTATTCAAACTCAAGAAAAATCCATTTGCAGAATCATTCATACAGCGTGCATATATTGAAGGGAAGAAAGGAGCTGAAGTTTGACATGCATTCAGAAGAGAGCCTTGCTCCCTTTTACAATATCGAGGATGCGTTCCAGGTCATCCTGGGAATAGTATTCTATCTCCAGTTTTCCCTTGATTTCATCGCCCTTGATTTTTACCACGGTGCCGAAGAGCCGCTGCAGGTCCTCGCCGATTTGTTCCAGAAAAAGCGATTTCACTTTTGACGGGATGGGCTTTTCAGATTTTTTGAGAGTATGTTTGACCAGTTCCTCGGCCTTGCGGGCGGAGAGACCTTCCGAGGAGATTTTCACTGCCAGGCGGTGCTGCAATTCGGCATCCGAAACGGTTACCAGGGCGCGGGCGCTCCCCGGGGCGAGGACACCCTCGCGCACCATGTCCTGTACCCGTTCGGTCAGACTGAGAAGGCGCAGGGTATTGGCGACTGCGCTCCGGCTCTTCCCGACTATCCTGGCCAGGTCATCCTGTGTGGATTGCATGCGGTTCTGTATCTGTTCATAGGCTTTGGCTTCCTCAACCGCATTCAGGTCCTCGCGCTGAATATTTTCAATGAGCGACAGGATAAGCATCTGCTCTTCAGCCTTCACCTCCATGACTATCACTTCGATGGAGTCGAGCTTGAGCTCACGGGCGGCGCGGTATCTTCGTTCTCCGGCGATCAGCTCGAAAAAATCCCCCTTACGGCGCACGATAGGCGGCTCCAGGATGCCGTTTTCGGCAATGGAGCGTTTAAGCTCCTCCATCGTCTCCTCCGAAAAACGCTCTCGTGGCTGCTCGCTGTTCGGGATGATATCATTAAGGGGAACTAAAAGTATCCTCCGGCCGGTCTGTTTTTCATCCGTATGCTCTTCAGATGATTTGAAAAGGGCATCCAGTCCCTTGCCAAGCGCTTTTCTATGCATGGTTGTCAACCTCCCTGGCAAGTTGGATATAGGCATTGGCGCCCACAGAGAGAATATCGTAGAGGATGATCGGTTTCCCGAACGAAGGGGCTTCGCCGAGCTTCACATTACGGGCGATCACCGTTTTATATACCCTGTCTTCAAAATAGGAGCGCACCTCATTAGCCACTTGGTTGGAGAGGTTCAACCGGCTGTCGTACATGGTGAGGAGTATCCCCTCGATAAGAAGGCCCGGGTTAAGATTTTTCTGAACGAGCCGGATGGAATTCAAAAGCTGGCCGACACCCTCGAGGGCATAGTATTCACATTGTATCGGTATCAGGATGGATTTAGCCGCTGTCATGGCGTTAATGGTCAGAATTCCGAGCGAGGGCGGGCAGTCAATGAATATGTAATCATAGTCATTTTCGATGGTCTCCATCGCCGCCTGAAGTTTCCGTTCGCGGGCGATCATGCTCACCAGCTCTATCTGCGCCCCGGAAAGCCGTATATTCGCAGGAACCACTTTGAGGAAGCTTATATCGGTATCCACTATTGCTTCCCGGAGAGGGATTCTCTCGATGAGGACTTCATAGACGGTCTTTCCCGCCGCTTCTACATCGATGCCCAGCCCGGAGGTAGCATTTCCCTGCGGGTCCATGTCGATAAGAAGGGTTTTTCGTTCGAGAGCGGCCAGACTCGCCGCAAGATTCACTGCAGTTGTGGTCTTTCCTACTCCGCCCTTTTGGTTGGCAATGGCAATTACACGCGACATGATTCCCCATTTGTTCGAGTTGTGTATAGATGCCGAAACGGTTTAATCGTTCCCGCGAAGCGGCAACAAGTTCGGCATGACGCTGTCACCCTGAACTCGATTCAGGGTCTACATGATAACAAAACCAACTTTTTCATAATTTTTAAAACAGTGCTTCAATATAGAATTGCCGGAGGCGAAAATCAAGAGCAGTTCATATCTATTTCACCTGATAGCGCACCAGGCCGATGTTGGTTCCGAACCAGAGGGAAAGAGTTTTAGAATCTGAGGTCACTGTGTTTACCGGTATGCCGGCTGCCACATCGGGAAGCGGAAGCTTCGTCCAGCCGGTTCCGGTGAAGAAAGCTGCTCCTGTATCAGTCGCCACCCATAAGACATGGTTGAAATCTTCCGCGAATTCGTTGATGCCGTTGGAAGGCAGGCCTTTGGAAGTATTCCATAAAGTAACACTATTGCCTTGAAAAGAGGCAATGCCGTTGGCAGTACCTACCCACATAGTACCTGAGCTGTCCCGGTATATTGCCTGGACGGCAGCGCCGGGCGGGGTGTTTTCAAGAGAAGACCAGTGTGCGCCATCGAAAACATTCACTCCATAAAAGGTCCCTACCCAGATTTTACCCCCGGCGTCACTGGCGGCCGATGTGACATTATTGGCGGAAAGGCCGTTCGTTATGGAAAAAGAGCTCCAGCTTCCGGCGGAAGTCATCCGGCTTACTCCTCCCCTGGTCCCGAACCAAAGGGAATTATCCGTCATGACGGCGATCGTGTTGATGAATGTATTAGCCAGAACGCTCATATCCGGCAGAGAATCCCAGGCGGAATCGGCAAACGTTGATACTCCGGATATCGTTCCCGCCCAGACTGTTCCACGGTTAATTGCCAGCGAGGTGACCCGGGTATTGGGAATGTCGCTTGCCGCGCCGTATGTGGTGAAACTGGAATCCCTGAATGAATAGAAAGAGATCCCTCCCCAGGTTGCTATCCAGAGGCCGTTGCGGGAGTAATCTACAGCAAGATCGTTTATGTAGCTGTTTGCCAGCCCGTCAGTGTCGTAGAAAACGGTAAAGAGAGCATGCGGACCGCTCGGTGTGTTATCGATAGGGCCTGAGCCGCATCCGTACAGCCCCGCCGCTGTCATGAAAAGCGCGGCGGTCAATCCTTTTTTCAGCCAGGCACTCATAATGCTTCCTTTCTCACTGCGTTCAGAAGAGCATGCCATGTTTGGCAAGAAGCTTGCGCAAGGTATTTCGAGAGACGCCGAGCCTTCTGGCGGCTTCGCTCTGGTTGTCTCCCACCCTGAGCATCAGTTTCGAAAGCAGAGGTTTTTCAATAATGGAATAGGCTTTTTCGAGGAGATCGGCGGTTTTGCTTTCCATCAGTCCTTCGGTCACCTGGTCAAGGGTATCCATGCCATGAATTGCGGGAAATTCAAGGGAAAGGATTTCATCTTCATAAAGCCTGTCCGACTGGAGAACCACCATGCGATGGATTCTGTTTTCCATCTCTCGCACATTCCCCGGCCAGTCTTTTTCCTCCAGAGCATGGATAAGCTCCGGTGTGAGCTTAAAATGCAGCCCGTACTTTGCGTTAAAACGGTCGACAAAATACCGGGCGAGATCGGGAATGTCTTCCTTTCTCTCCCGCAGCGGCGGTATAATGATAGGTACTACTATCAGCCGGTAATAAAGATCCTCACGGAAGAGCCCCCGCGCGGTCAAATCCTTTAGATCGGCGTTCGTTGCCGCGATCACCCGGACATCCACATGGATGGTTTGCGAAGAACCGACGCGCTCAAAGTCGTTCCGCTGGAGAAAGGTCAGGAGCTTGGCCTGCAGGTCGAGGCGCATTGCTCCGATTTCATCCAGGAAAAGTGTGCCGCCCCGGGCAAGCTCGCACTTCCCTATACGGATGCCGGTCGCGCCGGTAAACGCCCCTTTTTCATGACCGAAAAGCTCGCTTTCGAGAAGCTCGCCGGGGATGGAAGCGCAGTTTACAGTAATAAAGGGGCCGTTACGGCGTGCGGAATGATGGTGGATCGCCCGGGCGAACAAATCCTTGCCTGTGCCAGTTTCCCCGGTGATAAGCACAGAGGTTGAGGTGGACGCCACCCTTCCGAGCAGCTTGTAGAGTTCCCGCATGACCGGTGAGCTGCCGACAATCCTTTCGGAATCCTGGATTTCAGAAGGCTTGGCAGGATCCCCACGGTCGAGGTATTTTTCAATGGCGCGCTTTGCCAGATGAATCACTTCATCGATATCGAACGGTTTCACCACATGATCGAACGCGCCAAACTTCATGGCTTCTACCGTGTTTTCCATGCTCGAATGGGCGGTGATGACAATGGTCTCCGGAGGATCGGACAGCTCACGAATATGTTGGAGGGCAGTGATACCGTCCATTACCGGCATCTTGACATCCATGACCACCAGGGCGTACGGCGTTTGTGAGATCATGTCGAGCGCGGTTTTGCCGTCTCCCGCCAAATCCACGATATATCCCTCGTCGGTCAGCGCTTTCTCGATCACCCAGCGTACGGCCCGATCGTTATCAACTACCAGAACTCGTTTGCTGCGTTCCAATCCCCAACTCCCTGAGCATAGTCTTCGCCCGCTCAATTCTATCCTTTTGATGTCTGGCTGCCGGCGTTCTTTCGCCCAAACGGACAATTCTCTCGCAGTATTCGCGGCAGCGGTCGGTTTTCCCCAGAGATTTGGAAAGCACCGCCAGCTTCCACCAGCACCGGAGCTGACCGGAGCCGTCATCGGCGGCATCACGGGAATAGCTTTCCGCAATCCCGGAGAACACCCTGACCGCCTCCGGGTACTTTTCCATTTTTTTATACGCTTCTCCGAGCTGCCAGGCAAAAAGCCTGCAGGAAGGATAGGCGGCAGTCATTTTCTCACCAAGTTCTATCGCAGCCGATGGATTATAAGACACCAGCATCTGCAGGAGCATCGTTGCGGAAAGCGGGCCGGTGAGTTTTCCCTTTTCTGCGGCTTTACGGACTTCCTCTATTCCACGTTTGCGGTCGTCGCCGACAAAAGGCAGCCAGGAGACCCTGCGCATCGCCGCGCTTTTCCAGAACCGGTAGCATCCTGTCATAAAACATGCATCGTAAAAGCTGTTATCCATGGTAAGAATCCATTCCATACCCTTTGCTCCGGACCGTCCCGTTTTAATACCGCTGACCAGGCGGCCGGAAGCAGCCGCCTTCGCCCCTTTCAAACTTTGCGCCGCATACAGGAAGTAATGCGCCCAAAGATCTTTCGGATCGGCTTTCAGCAGGGCGTTGGAAAATATTTCTGCCTTATCAAGAAGCGAGAGGAATTCCCTGTCCCGCGAATGATCTTCATAGTCCGAGGCCCAGTACTGCAGTAAGGCGGCTTTCAGGATATATCCGGCCGGTTCCGCGGAATGATTTTGAATCAGAGCATCCAATATCTTTTCGGCATCGCCATAGCGGCCTTCGAGGATACATTGCTCGGACTGACGGAATTCTTTTCCCGGTACCAGAGCAGCCTGCAACTTTATCGGCAGTGTAAAGAATACACCGGCCATGAACAACGGGATGGCAAGGTGATACAACACCTTTCGCATCCGGGAAATCGGTTTACATTGCATGGGTGGGACTCTTTTGAGTGTTTAGATCCTGAAACTAGTTCGGGATGACACGCGTCATGCCGAACTTGTTGCCGTTTTTCGGGAACGATGAAACCGTTTCGGCATCTTTTTTGAAAAGAAACGAAAGAAAAAAAATCGTCTGTGTAAATATTGCCATATTCCCGCGCTAGTGCAACGCCAATCTATCAAAAACGGTGGCAGAGGATTCATGCTACAGCTCGAAAACCGGTGTGGCTTCCTGCTGGAGAGCCACCAGGAGGGAACGGAGACGGCAGTCGTAGCGCTCGAACAAATCGATGACTTCCCTTTCGGCTATATCGGCGCGGTTGTTTTCTTCGGATAGGTGAGCAAGAACCGCCTGCAACGGTTCCTCCCGGCACAGATTAAACAGGAGTTCTGCAGCATTACGGTTGGAGAGATGACCGGTTCTGCTGAGAATACGCTGCTTCAGCTCCCAGGGATAGGACCCCTTTTTCAGCATCTCCACATCATGATTCGATTCTACGACCACCAGATGGGAACCGCGCAGGCGCTGTTCCACCAGGGTGGAAACATACCCCAGGTCAGTGGCGACCGACACTTTGGTATTTCCGGAGGAAATGCAGTACTGCACCGGGTCACGGGCGTCATGTGAGACGCTGAATGGATGGAACTCGAGCGCGCCGATTTTGAAGCTCCTCCCGCTTTCGATGGGGATGAGGGATTCCTCCCCGGTGAAGATATTCTTTCTTCCGGAAAGGGTTCCGGGTGTGGCGTACACCGGAATGCCGAGCTTCCGGGCGGTTATTCCGGCGCCCCGGATGTGGTCTTCGTGTTCATGAGTAAGCAGGATTCCCCGGATGCGCCCTTCATCGAGACCGCGCGAAGCCAGCCTGCTCATGACCTCGATATGGGAGAATCCCTGGTCGATGATGACTGCGGCGCCGTGGCTTTCCATATACAGGCAGTTGCCTTTCGAGCCGCTGCCCAGAAGACAGATTTTCACTCTATCGCTCCCTGTACCGATTAATGGCAGCCCGGAGATTCAGAAGACTCTTACGGGCGGCTTCGGCGTAATCATCTCCGCTGGAAGCATACAGTATCTCCCGTGAACTGTTGATAATGGTAAATCCAGGCCGGTAACCGGCGCTTGAAATCACCGGTTCGATTTCTCCTCCCTGGGCGCCGATTCCGGGGATAAGGATGGGCAGGCCGGAAGCGATTTCACGAATCCGCCGGAGCTGTTCAGGGCGCGTTGCGCCGACAACCAGTCCAACTTCGCCCTCTTTCGCCCATTCCACTGCGGCGCGCGCAACCCGTTCGTAGAGCGGCCCGTCGCCGGTATCCAAGGTCTGAAAATCGCCGGCGGAAGGATTGGAAGTCAAACAGAGCACAAAAACGCATTTCCCATCGCGGAGAAACGGTTTCACCGCATCGAATCCCATGTAAGGGTTCACAGTCACCGCATTGGCGCCCATAACGTCGTAGGCGGCCTCTGCATACTTCATGGCCGTGTTGCCTATGTCTCCCCGCTTGACATCGAGAATTACGGGAATATCGGAGGGAACAGCCCTGCAGGTTTCTGCAAGAATTTCCATCCCACAGCTTCCCAGCGCCTCGTAAAAAGCCGAATTCGGTTTATAGGCGCAAGCAAGACCGGATGTGGCCGAGATGATTTCCCGATTGAAAGAAAGGACATCTCCCGCGGAGGTGAGACCGGCGGGCAGTTTATCCGGATCGGTGTCCAGTCCCACACAAACCAGGCTTTCCGATACTTCTGCAGCATGCCGGAGGCGCTCAACGCATCCCATGATCCTCACCTACTTTTTTTACAAGAAATTTCCAATACCGGAACACCCGCCCGCGAACGGCATAATGCACCAGAAATCCCGCCGGAATTCCCAGCCCGGCCAGGGGAGAAAAATCAGGAGACCCGGTGCGCAGAATTCCCAGGAGCGCCGGAATCCCCCCGCAGACGAATGTCATGAGGAATACCGTAAAATTACGGATTTTGGTGAATGTCATCCCCACCCGTACGGTTACCTCTCCCCCGCTGCCTGCTGTTTCCAGGGAAAGCTGCGAAATGCAGGTCAATGGTTTCTTGGAGGAGAAAAACAGAGACGGGTTCCGGAAAAAGTTAGCCGCACCTGAATCGGAATTCCCGGCCTTCACATATCCTTTCGACAGGAGAATATAGATAAGTTCGTCACGAACGTACCGGGCATCGCCTTTTGTTTTATAGGTCTTGTAAACGAATTTGGAGGCCATGTATTATTTTTCTGTTAATATAGTGTGGTATTCCTTAGAACAGATGCCGAAACAAGTTCAAAACCAGCGCATGACGCGTGTTTTTAACCTCACCCCCTGTCCCCCTCTCCTAGTCTGGAGAGGGGGTAACTCTTGGCGTACCAAATCTTTACCATCTCCTATTTAGGAGAGGGTGGCCGAAGGCCGGGTGAGGTCAGAACTGATGACTATATAACACTTTTCTCAATTTTCATATTCAGATTTCATGTTTCTTATTTCTTCCTAAGCCGTCTCTTCCGCCTCTTCGATAACCGGCGCGGGAGCTTCGCTTACAACCGGCCTTCTCGCCCAGTATGACGCGAGTATGGCGCCCGACATGTTCTGCCAGGAGGCAAATACTACTCCGGGCAGGGCGGCCAGATTGCTGTGGAGCACCTTTATGGCGAGGCCGGCGGCCATAGCGCTGTTCTGTAGGCCGACCTCAACTGCGATAGTGCGGGAATCGATAATCCCGATGCCAAGGGCTCGCGAGCACCAGTATCCGAGCATATAGCCCATAAAATTGTGGAGCATGATGGAGATGAGTATGCTGAATACTATTGCTCCGACCAGGAGCGAATCGCGGGAGTAGGCGGTGAGAATGCCGTTGGCTACACAGATTCCAAACATGGAAAAGAATGGCAGGGAGCGCATGATTCCATCGGAAACCAGGGCGAATTTCGGATTCACTTTCGACATTCTCCGGAGGAAAGTGTTCACCAGAAGCCCTCCGCCTACCGGGAAGATGATCATCTGGAATATGGACCACATCATGTCGAAGAAATTTATCGGGATATAGGCGCCAGCCAGCCATTTGGTCATGGTCGGGGTCATGACCGGCGCCACCAGGGTGGAAACTGCGGTCAGGGTTACCGAGAGCGCGACATTTGCTTTCGCGAGGAAATTGATCACATTGGAGGCCACTCCTCCCGGGCAGGAGCCGTTGAGCACGATGCCTGCCGCCACTTCGGGATTGGGCGCGAACAGCATTGCGATGCCTTTTCCCACAAATGGCATGACCGTATACTGGAGCACTATCCCGATCACAATGGTCTGGGGCATGATGAAAACCCGCTTGAAATCCCTGATGCTCAGTGTGGTGCCCATCCCGAACATGATGAACTGAATGATGTTCATGATGTAGGGTTTGGTCTCGACGCCATGTACATTGGTGAAAAACCGTGGAAAGAACATGGCGGTGGTAACAAATGCGGTTACCCAGAGAGTGAATGCGGTAACCGACCAGAATTCGCTTCCCCGAACATAGAGAGCCAGGGAGACAAAGGTCATGACAGCGAAAGGCCCGACTTCGGCGCGGTAGCCCAGCGATAGGAGAACAGTGGTAATCATAAGGCATACAAGGCTGAGTATCAGGAAAAAAGGATAGATTCCTTTTATTCCTAATGGACTTTTATCTTTATGACCGGCCATGTATGCTGTTCTCCTTAAAGGTAAAAATATTTTTTACAAGTTTGATGATCGGGAAAAAAGTCACAGTGAACTCACCCCCTGACCCCCTCTCTTGAAAATAGAGGGGGAGAACCATCTGCTCTTAAACTAAGTATTATCAAAAAAATAATCAACGTTTTAGTCGTACCCCTCTCTTAATAAGAGAGGGGATCAAGGGGTGAGTTTCCTTTACGCCGGCGGCCTGATTTCACCTTTCTCAGGGCCCAGAAGCTTTGTATAGGCGTCGTAAACTTCCCGTGTAGACATGCTGGGATGACCCCAGGGACAGCCGACCGCCCAGTCCTCGTCGAGTTTGTCCAACTCGACCGGCTCGCCCTTCTCCCGCAGATGAGAGCGAAAGGCTGCAAGATAGAATTTGCACTTTTCGAGAAAACTGTCGTACCTTTCCGGCAGTTTCGGCATGCCGTGATAGAACATATCCTGCACGGCGAGAAGCAGGGGGAGGTAGACGAAATTCTCCCAATGCCCGGTATCGTAACGGCAGACCTGTTCGCTGCCCTGGAACTTCGTCCATATAAGGCAATTTTCGCGCTTGTCGTGGTGGATAGTCCCCGTAAACGAGCCATTGCCGCGGTCTTTGTGAATGACAGTGGAGACGCCTCCGCCCTTTCGCCAGTCATTCATCTTCTGGGAAACCGCCTGTATGCCGCCGCCGGAGACCTTGTGAGTCCACCACATGCCGTGGAGGCCGTGGCAATAGAATGTAGGTGTGCCTTCACTCCATATCTCATAGCCGGTGATGGTTTTCGGCGGATGGTGTTCCTGCGCCTGGATGCACTGGTACATGAGTTCGAGAGAGGAACCGCTCCAGAAGGGGGTCTTGTACTTTTGGGCGAGATCGATCAGTTTTTTTACTTTCCAGACCGCATCGCTGCCCGGACGGTCGCTGAAAACCGGGACACCGTTTGACAGATAAGGCTCGGCAAGTCTGTGCACCCAGGGCGTCTGCATGACCGTATCGATGATGAGGCCGTCCACCTTGCCCACCATGTCATCGAAATTCCGCACCACTGTATCCACTCCGTACTGCTTCGCAAAAGCTTCCGCCTCTTCGCGCTTGATATGCCAGACATGGGTGTAGACCATCCCCGTGCGCTTGGGAGTGGTCGCCGCTCCGTTGATTCCGTTGGCCAGGGCAGCCCATCCGGTGGAATG
>JAUYCD010000183.1 GCA_030692375.1 Candidatus Latescibacter sp.
CAGGGTAAATGGCTCAAAATACTTGAACTCGCAGCCTGATATCTTCTCACTAAATATTATTAAAATTCTGTATCGTCGTTGTAGCTGTGGTAATGTGGTAAACGCAATGCGTTTTCCAATTGAGTGTCAATATGTTGAAAAATTCCCTATCGTTTTCAAAATGTTAATACTCACGGCATTTCCACAGCTTCTTGCCACTTCCTTTAATACCCTCCTTGTCTCTCCTATCTTTTCATATTATTTTTGACAGTACCGTGAATCATAACATATTCTGTATTCCCTGTATTGTTTCGGCCCGCTTTTCAATAAGCTCAGATACCGGTGCCTGGAGAATGATACTCAATGACTGAGTTTCAAGCCAGATTCTTGGTTGAGTTTGATCATCAAACGGACGTTTCAGCGTACATAAATCCAAATAGATTCGCTGCATCTCTAACCCGAATTATTCATAAAAAAGGATTTTCTTTCAGTAAGCCTCAATACTACAGCCCCCTAAATCCCCCGAAGGGGGACTTAAAAGATTGAAAGACAAAGCGTAACAGTATTACTAATTATGTTGCACTTACATGTTATTATATTTACCATGTTAAGTCCCCCTTTGGGGGATTTAGGGGGCTGCCTTCTAAAAGTAGGCATAAGTATTTGTTTAATAATAAGTTGAGATAATACTTATGTAACTTTATGAATAATCCGGGCTAATACCTTGCCATTATGAAACTAAATAATAATATAACGACAAAAAAAAGAAAAAGTTAATAATCTATAGGCTTGCCAAACTCCATTTTTCAGAGCGCCTCGAGTATGAAAAAACCACACAGACTTTGGACGGGGGGGATCATTTTTGCTTTTCTTCATATATTTCTCTCCAGCCTCCTCTGCCTCCACTTTTCCACAGCAAACGCCCGCATATCGTCCACCGAATCGAACTCATCCACAATCTCTACTCCGAGCAGGGTTTCAAGAACATCTTCGAGGGTCACTATCCCTGCGTTGCCGCCGTATTCGTCAACCACTTCAAAGAGGTGTTCACGGCGGTTGATGAACTCGTCGAGAAGATCGGCGATCGGTTTGGATTCCGGAACGGCAAAGATGGGACCTATCAGTGCCTCGACACGGGTGTCGCCTTTCCCGGAGCAGAAAGCCTCGATAAGTTTGTCGTGATGCAGGAGCCCTATGACGTCATCCAGCCCCTTATTGAATACCGGAATGCGGGTAAACCGAATAGGCGGTTTGAGGGACATGGCTTCGTTAACGGTCTGGTCTTTCTGGAGGGCGGAGATGACCGAGCGGGGGGTGAGTATGTCCACGGTGCGGATTTCGCTCAAAAGGAGAAGGTTCTCGATGATCCGCGCCTCTTTTTTGAGGAGGATACCCTCGCTGACCGCGTTTTCCGCGAGCACGATGATTTCCTCGCGGGAGATGGGCGTATGTGACGGTTTCCGGGAAAGAATGCGGGAAATGGCTTCCGATGCAATAACCACCGGGTAGGCCAGATACATCAGCCCTAAAGTGGCGTATGCTGCAAAAGGTGCCGCTTTTTTCCAGTGCGCTGCGCCGAGTGTTTTCGGTATTAACTCTCCGATAACTAGAATACACACGGTCATCACCGCGGAAGAAATGGCCACCAATCCGCTCCCGAACACTTCATAGGTCTGTGCGCCCACAGCAGCAGCCCCGGCTATTTCACCAATAGTGTTGAAAGTGAGAATGGCGGCGAGGGGGTGATTGATCGTTCTCTTCATTTTTCGAAGAATCCGGCCGCTTTTCCGCCCCTTTTTCATGAGAAGCGCGGCGTACGAATAGGAGACGGAGAGAATCACCGATTCCAGGAAAGAGCAGCAGAAAACGACAGTGAGAGCAAGAAAAAAATAAATGAGCAGAGCCATCATGGTATAATGGTCCCCTGGATGTGAAATATCTCCGTTTCGTGATTAATTATAATAATCACTATACAACTGCATATATATTTGTAACCGTAAGAGGTATTAGATTCTGAAACGGTTTTATCGTTCCCGCGAAGCGGCAACGAGTACAGGATGACATATGTCATGCCGAACTTGTTTCGTCATCTATATCCGATCACTCACTTTTTCAAAGAGCATACTCGAAAATACTTTTCTGGCCATCCCCCAGAATTTTTGTACTAATGTTTGTAACTCCTTACAATGCTTATCGTTATAAGAATAATTTTATGTGAAAGTATTATCGGATAATTGCATGCCTTCTTGAAGGACTGATCCCCCCTGTCCTTTGGCATCCCCCCTTTTTAAGGGGGGAAACATATTGGCAGGCAGTATCTTACCCC